>JASMAJ010000200.1 GCA_030754395.1 Candidatus Thalassarchaeaceae archaeon
CCTGAAATTCATCTATTCCATCTGAATCATACTAATCCTCTGAATAACCCTAGTAGTGACGAGCGAGCCACAATTGAGCAAATGGGTTGGAATGTTGCAGAACGTGGATGGACAATTGAGTTGTAATACATCATGCTGATACTTATTTGTGATAGACAACACGCGGCTTCATGAACTTCTCGGGAGCGGTCTCAAGTGGACTCGGGAGAGCCCATGTTTTCATGGCCCAAACTCACTACCAAGAGCAGTTTAAATCAATTCTTGGAAGTGGTGCTTGGCCTGGGACATTAAATGTTGATTTGGACCAGGAAGACCTCGTAAAATACCAAAATCTACGAGTAATTGCTGGACTCGATGAGGGCGAAGTTGTTAGCGGCCCTGAGGGAATAAGAATTGCTGGTTTTGAGAGAGATGGGAAATCATTTGGAGGGGCTACTGCTTTTTCTGGTGAGATTTCTATTAATCAGGAGATTTGGATTCCTTGCGCCGTTCTGATTCCAGATTTGACTCGACACACGAAAACCGCTGAAATAATCTCAAGTTCTTTCCTACGAGAGATCCTACCTTGTATGGATGGTGAAAGAGTGTGGCTTAAATTCAATTAAGCAACTTGAGCCATTCTCTCTCTAACAAAGACGAAACCTCAAACTTCGCTAGTGACCTCCAACGAATCCTCTGTCGTGAGCCTTCAGGAGGTCTGATCAATCCATCAGCTGAAGGTAACCCTGAATCTTTCATTGGAAAATTTGGATGACTTATTGACCATAGGATCAATCCATCAGAGGGCGCTCTTCCAAAGTCGACTTTTGTATTTGGTTCTTCTAAAGCCCTACGTAATTCATCGATAGTTATTCGACCAACGACTACTCCTTCAAATGAAGAAGCTATTCGTCGGACTTGATTCCAAAGGAAAGACTGTGCTGTGACACTAAACCCTACTACTGCTCCATTAGAATCCAACCAAGGTATACATGCGTCAATAGTTCGAATCGGATTTCTATCTGAATCCATGCGGCACAGATTGGTGAAATTATGTTTGCCTACTACTATAGAGCAGGCTTCGGAAAATAGTTCTACATCTACCTTTGAAGGCCAGAATTGCATTATCTCAATTCGGTACAAGTAAGTCCTTGATATTGCCAAGCGAGGACTCGTATCTTCTGGAACATGACAACCACCCCAAACCGCTAATTCTACGGGAGTATGGTCATTCAATGCCTTGGTTAACATTGAGGCCTCAACATTAGAGCCCATTCCATCTGGAAGTTTTATGGTTGCCAAATTCATTCTAACATTGACTCCAGCATCAGTTCTACTAGATATTTCCAAACAACCTTCAGACCACCATTTTAGGCGTCTCAAAGCATGGATTAACTCGCCTTGTACTGTTCTCACATCATTCTGTATCTGAGAACCATGAAAGGAGCCTCCATGATAACCGAAGGCGACCATGAAGAGGTCGCTAGACAATTCAATCCCTCACTCATTCTTCGAAACCGAGATACTCTACTGCCTCTTCGACTGAACTGAATCCAAGTCCAAGAAGAGCAAAAGTAACAGCCTCCTTGATGTACTCTTGAGCAATAGGAGTACTGCGGTCGAAGTTTGTCTTCAAATCAATGGCATCAATAAGTCCACGCGCCGCCTCATACAAATGGAATGAAACATCTACTTCATCAGATGCCTTACCAATTTCAACCAATTTGTGTAGTTGGCGAACAGCCATCGGAATTCTATCAAACTCAACCAGAGCATTGGCGTATGCTGCATTGTAATCCGCATTATCAGGTGCTAAGCCTGCTGCTTTACGGAAATATGCTGCAATCTGTCCCTCATTTATTCGGTCATTCCCCTTATCGTCTAGATTGCCATTCTCTTGAATATCGAATAGAGCTGCTTCCGCCCAACCATGATATCCAGCGGGGTCGTCTCGATTTGCTGCAATGTATTGATCAAATACGTTCATAGCGCCCATATAATCACCAACAGTGATTAGTTGAGCGGCCTCAGTAATTACATCCTCTTGACTCATTGTGATTCCTCGGGTCACTGCTCGGTAGAAGGTTAGTTATGAACGGTGCGGCCTAATAACCCGTGTTTAATCTCGATATTCGGCTTCAATTTAGAATTCCCCAAGCGTGTTCTGCATTACCTCTCATCCACTCGTAATCATCTTTAGTTCTCAGACCATGTTCATCAAGAATTGCTATTTTTTCAACTTCTAGAGGGTATTCATTGTAGGTTAGATGACTGACAAAACCAGCACGAGTAGGTTGATCAAAAGTCCATCTAGCACGATTAGTAGCTCTAACATGAATAGAAATCTGCGTTCGGCCATTCCAAAC
>JASMAJ010000201.1 GCA_030754395.1 Candidatus Thalassarchaeaceae archaeon
GGAAAGATGCCTCGCCAATTCAATTCGTCTGTTGATAATCATCACGAAGTTGTGGCTATATTCAATGAATTAGATGGGAGATTCTGAGGTGTTATAATGGCTAAATATGCTTACCATCCAGGAAATGTAGCTCACAGCAGTGCTCCAGAGGTTGCTACAACAATGGAATCTTTGGCACATACACTAAACATTACGCTTGTTCCATTGAATGGTGCAACTAGTTGTGGTGCAGGTATTGTCCGTCAGGCTAACAGACGTTTACAGTTGACTCTCAATGCTCGAACTTTTGCAATGGCGGAGACCCTAGGGCTTGACATCATGACTCCATGCGCTGCTACTGCAGGGAATTTGAACGAAGATTTGGCTACTCTGAAGAGTGATCAAATTCTATTGAAAGAGATTAACGATACGCTTGCCAAAACTTGTGGTTTGACATTTACAGGAGAAGTATCCGTTCATCATCTCCTTCATGTCATAGTCGATGAAATTGGTATTGATGTTTTGGAAAAGAAGATTGTAAACCCGATCGATTTTACTGTTGCCGGTTATTATGGTCCAAATATGCAGCAGGAGGGTATGTGTGGCGGTGACGATGTCTTTGATCCTAATTATCTAGAACAGGTCATCTCAGCTCTTGGTGGAACTCCAATTGTCTGGGAGGCTCGCACTCAAAGTGTAGGTGTTCCTGGATTATTTTCCGAGGAGTCCACTGTAATGAAGCAGGCCGCAGAAGCTCTATCTGAAGCCAAGGCCGAAGGGGCAGAGTTGATTGTTAGTGCCTGTAATCTATCTCATGCAGTTCTTGATGTATACCAAGGAAAGGCTGGCCGGAATACAGGATTGGCTACGAATATCCCTGTGATTCATCTATGCGAGATGTTATCGTTTGCACTTGGTTGCCACAATGACAGATTAGCCATGCTCCGAACCCGCATCGCAGTTATCGGTGACTGATTCTCTCACCCGAGCGAAATGTTCTCCAAATTTCCCTTACTTGTGTTTCAGAAATCCCTTCGGTTTGTCGAAGTTCGTCTTCATCTGCCCAAACCAGTCCGGCTATCGTTCCAAATTTATCTAGAAGATGATTTGCAAGGTCTTGGTCAACGCTCGGAATGGCTACTAGGAGATCTCTTGCGGCAACTCTTTCATCATCTATGTCTCGTAATTCCTTAACTCCAGCAGCTGCCTGCATCATAGGATCTGTCCATAACTCTGGCCTACCTGACTCCAATCGTTCACGAGCATTCGAACTCAATCCATCTAGCATAGATTCTTCGCGTCTTGAGGCTACGATGAGAAACCTAGCAGTTTCGGTTCCATCCTTTGTAGTAACAACAGGGATTCCGAAATCAAGGGTTAGTGTAGTTAGAGCACCCATTAATGCATGTGGGTGAACTCTAGCAGATCTGAATAGTCCCTCTCCTTCAATGAGTATCAGAGATCGAGGGGCGGCTCCAACAATCCTTGAAGCCTGTTCAAGAAGCCTACCGTCAACTAATGAATCAACAAAGTCACGCACGGTCTTTCGCTCGACAAGAATCCTTTCACCAATTCGAAAATCACCAGTAAGCAACCGGTCTATTTTCACATCAGCACCCATGGCCTTTAATCGGGCTATTACTGCACTATTCAGTTCTCTATCATCTGCAGTAATAGTTGCGCCAGGAACATCTGGAAGTATAGATTCATTAAGTTCAGTCACGTTTTGTGTTACTGAAAGAGTGGTTTCTAGATCATCCTTTTTTGTATTAACTGAAGGATAGATTTCCTTTTCTGAATCTGTGATTGTTTTTGACATTCGGAAATTTTCAAGTCCTGTTTGCCCTTTAGGCCTGAAAGTTGAGGGGGGTAAATTTGGAATTTTTCCAGACTCAGGAGTCTCTTCTACAATTTCTTCAGTTACTAGTTCAGGTCGGTGTATTTCCCTAATCTCCTTGACAAATTCAACAGCCGAGCAAAACTTGTCTTTTCTTTCTACTTCGAATGAATCTAGATTAGATAGGTCATGATGAGTTTTTCGAGTTAATTTTCTCCGAACTTTTGAAACGGCTCTATGCATATATTCCTCTCTTCGAAGGGCCGCAGCGCGAGCCCCTTCATCTCTAGTTTCTTCTGCAATCAAAACCACAACATCTCCATCGCGATGTCGACCGGTTCTGCCTCTGCGCTGAATGTTTCGGATTTCACTTGAAACCGGCTCGTAGAATATGACTAGGTCAGCGGAAGGAATGTCCAAGCCTTCCTCTCCTACACTTGTCGCAATTAGGACATTTCCTTTGCCATTGCGAAATTTTTCAATTCGTTCAACTTGTTGCTTTGGTGTTAGGCCTTTTCC
>JASMAJ010000202.1 GCA_030754395.1 Candidatus Thalassarchaeaceae archaeon
TATTGCAATATCCAATTCCAAAATCTTCCTTAATTTCTGGAATTCGACTCTTTGTATCGAGAGGGTGCATTTCTAATCCTGCTAATCTAACGAAAAATCTTGGTCCGGCAAACTCGTCGAACATCTGATGCTCTCTCAGTACGTGGCAGGTATTGACACATAGCATACACTCAATACATCCACGGAATTCCTGAATGCGATCGGCTTCTTCTTGTTTGAAATTCCAATCTAATTCCTCAGGTCCATTTACTGGAACCATTTTCTTGTTCATTTCGTAGGCCCAAGATGTATCGGTCACTAGATCCTTGGTAAGTGCGAATGCTTGCATTGGTTTGACCAAAACGGGTTGACCTTCTGGAGTCTCATCCATAATTTCCTCCATACGTGTCATACACATCAGGCGGGCTTTCCCATTAACCTCAGCTGAACAAGAGCCACATTTCCCTGCTTTGCAGTTCCATCGGCATGCGAGATCGGGTGCGTGCTCAGATTGAATGCGATGGATTACATCTAGAACTACCATTCCCTCATCCATTTCCACAGTGTAATCCACCATCTGCCCAATAGGATCTCCAAATGAATCAGATTTCCATACGACTGAACTGCCACGAAAAACTCTGAAGGTCACTTCTTCAGCCATATTCAGTCCTCCTCGTGTAAATCATCAGCGTCAAGTAATTCTTTTAGTTCTGAATCTATAGGTGGATATTTTCGGTGCTCAATGGCCATTGTTCCATCTAATTGAATAGAAATCACACTGTTGATTTTGCCCCAGTGTTTGTAATCAGGTGTTGGAAAATCATCTCTAGTATGGCCACCCCGAGATTCTTCTCTTTCTAAGGCAGCTAGGGCACACATTCGAGAAACGTCAATCATTGCACCAATTTCCAAGGCTTGGTGCCATCCAGGATTGTAAATTCGAGAACCACCAGGGCTAGTAATGGAAGCTCGGGACTCAAGTTTATCCAAATCATCTAAAGCTTCTTCTAGCAATTTTCCAGTTCGAATTATTCCAACTTTCTCTTGCATCATTTCACGCAGGTCTTCTACGACCTTTGCTGGATTTTCTCCATTTTCACGATTCAAAGGAGCTAGTGTTTCAGCGATAACGTCTGCAATTTCAGCAGCATCAATTTCTTCAAAATTATTAATTTGTGCGGATCTTAATGCAGCCTGTTCCCCAGCAATTTTACCGAAAACGATCAGGTCCGATAGTGAATTTCCACCTAAACGATTAGCACCATGTAGGCCAGTAGCCGCTTCCCCTGCTGCGAATAATCCAGATATTGTTGATTCCTGAGTTTCAGGATCGACCTTTACTCCTCCCATTACGTAGTGTGCTGTTGGTCCAACTTCCATAGGTTGCTTGGTAATATCAACTGCTGCAAGTTCTTTGAATTGGTGATACATACCTGGTAATTTCTTCTTCACTTCCTCAGGATCTCTCCATGAGATGTCAAGATAAGCTCCACCATGTTCGCTTGCACGACCTGCATTTCTCTCAGAATTTATTGCCTTGGCTACTACATCTCGAGTGAGTAATTCAGGAGGTCGACGCTTTGTGGCCAATTGCCCCGAAATTACTTCATCGACCCATTCAAGTGCCTCCTTCTCCGTATCTGCAAATTCATCTTTGTACATTTCTGGGATATAATTGAACATAAATCGCTCATCTTCAGCGTTTGTTAGCATTCCACCTTCACCCCTAACACCCTCTGTAACAAGTATTCCCTTGACAGATGGGGGCCAAATCATCCCTGTTGGGTGGAATTGAACAAATTCCATGTCTCCTATTTCGGCTCCTGCCCAATATGCTAGTGCGTGCCCTTCTCCTGTATATTCCCAAGAGCCTGAACAAACAGCCCAACACCGAGTTATTCCTCCGGTTGCTAATACGATTGTTTTGGCCTTGAATACATGCAGAGTCCCATTATTTCTGTCATAGGCAAAGCATCCTGTAACTTTGCCATTGGATGTGAAAAGTCGACGAACGGTGAATTCCATGAATACATCCATTCCCATATGAACTCCTTTTTCTTGCAAAGTTCGAATTAATTCTAGGCCAGTTGCATCGCCAATGTGAGCCAATCTTGGATATGTGTGACCACCAAAGTTACGTTGGTTAGTTAAACCATCAGGAGTCCTGTCGAAAACAGCCCCCCAAGTTTCCAATTCTCGAATGCGGTCTGGGGATTGTTGAGCATGAATTTTTGCCATTCGCCAATCATTCAGATATTTGCCACCCTTCATCGTATCGCGGAAATGAGTTTGCCAATTATCACGTGGATCCTTATTTCCTAGAGCAG
Source organism: Candidatus Thalassarchaeaceae archaeon (assembly GCA_030754395.1). Classification (GTDB taxonomy): domain Archaea; phylum Thermoplasmatota; class Poseidoniia; order Poseidoniales; family Thalassarchaeaceae; genus MGIIb-O1. The sequence goes on from JASMAJ010000202.1 coordinate 2,307, forward strand.
CAGCAGCTCCACCTT
>JASMAJ010000203.1 GCA_030754395.1 Candidatus Thalassarchaeaceae archaeon
TAAATCTGGTGTCCGTAACCAAATTAGCCAAGCAGACCATAGCCCCAAATGTACATCATCACTGAATGATGATTCGGGGCGCCATTTTCTGTATACTTCGGGCAGTTTTGAGTGAATAATCGCAGATAGCCAGTCGACCTCAGGAATTCGACCATTCATTAGAGTACGGACTCCATGGTATATCATTAGGATGCAAAGGAATACCTCTATCCAAGTCCAGAAAATTCCTAAGCCAATTGCTGACAATAGAGAAATAGGGAATGCCCAAATCGCGAACCCAGAGCCTGCCGCTAATAGAGTAAGCAATATTCCTGCACCAGGAACAAGAGGTTCATCGGGTTCCTCATAACGCCTTTCTCGAGGCATAGACAGAATGAATAAGGGTAGTAATGCAGTACCCCAAAGTAGCGCTACTGGATCAATTACAGAATGACCAGAGCCTTTTCTTGCTTCTTCCACAGCCTCTGATATTTCTGTGCTCGAAAGTGTCCCAGGTGCCCAACTAGTTACAAATCCCCCCGCATCAATTATGATTACGGAATCAGAAGCGCCACTAGGAAATGATTTTCCTACAGACGAATCAGCTCTATCCATTAGTAGTGGCCATGATTCATTAATTAGGAGTGAGTGTGAATCAAGATCTACTGCTCTAACTCCTTTTCCAGTAGCGATTTGAACAAATGAAACATCCCTGTCTATTAACTCATCAGCCATAAAAAAATCATTAGCCTGACGTGCTGCATTTGGAGAACCAGGTACATACATTCCAACAATAACAGCATCGGATTGTGAAAGTAATTCACTAAGGGAAATTGACCCCTCACCACCATGTTCTAGTAATGTGAAAGCGGGTGCTGCTCCCTCAAAACGAGATTGATTAGCATCAATATCTGGAAGATTAACTGCTGGACCAATACTAGCGATTGCAAGTACGATAATCACCAAATAGGCAGGAAGAGGTAACATGGCCTCTTTCATTGAAGCACCTAACCAAGCAATTATCCCTAGAGGAATCAGAACCGCGACCCATGTGCCACTAAGTATCGCCTTTGGGTCTTCGGGAACTTCAAAACGAAGAACTGCAATTACATCACAAGGATCTGCTGGATCTTGATCGGATAAGGTGAGACAAGCATCAATCATGTATATGCCAGGAGTTAATGGCTTGTCTACAGACCAAGTTCTTACGGTTCTATTACCTTCTCCAACTCTAAATGAATGTGGTGATTCAAAGTGCTCTAACCTTTGTTCCTCCTGACCAAAACCATGTACCATTGAGGACCAATCATCCATTGGTCCAACAACCTCAATAATCTGAGCGGGATAATCATCAGTTCCCCATGGTGAAATCGGAGTAAATTCAACACGAATCATCCGATTGTTATCAAGTACAATATTGAGTTTAGGATCTACTAAATCACCCACTAGAGTTATTCCTGAACGTGAATCAAATGTACCCCACCAAAGTGTTCCAGCTTGTGCACAATCATGCTGAACATCAATAGAAAGAGAAAATAAGTCACCTGGGCCAATTGATACATTAACATTCTCAATTTCAATAGAAAACTGATGAGCATTTGTATACGATTCCTCCATAGTCACGCTATTTGTAGACATTGAATCGATTAAACTGAATCCACCCCACGATAGAGAAACAAAGAATGTTGTAGTAGCTCCTGCTGGAGTTCCTGGAATTAAATTAGTTTGACGACACAATGGTGATTTGGCATTTAATGAAGCAAATAGATTAACTATCACACTACCATTGAAAGAAACTGCTTCATTTATTGGTGCAGAGTCTATTGAAAGAAGGTTTTGAGTTGTACCGCCAGTCTTTGAAAATGAGGCTGCGCCCAACGGCACACCGGTGAGAATTGGCCATGAACGTTTCAATTCCGGTTCTTCTTCAGTTCCATGTAAGAAAATATTGTGTTCCGTTGGAAGTACTAATTCAATTCCAGGACCATCATGCTCTTCTGTCAATTGAGCAGAACCAAGTGAACTAGCAAGATTTGCAATTAGCAATAATATGACTACTCGAGTCACAACTCCATGACTTGCCATAAGCACCCTCCAAAGTTGCCGTTGTTCAGTCGGCATTCAAACCCCCCGCCTACTCGACCTATAGAAAGTACCAATTTGCGATGAGGGCCATCAGGGCACCAGAAAGTGTGGCAATGAAGTTGACTGTATGCTTACCGATGTACCCCTTGTTCTCAAAAAGTGCTCCCAAAATAGAGTCGACCTGGCAACCCAACCATCCGATTGTTGTTACCGCAAGGAATAGACTATACATTGAAATCTGTTCACCTG
>JASMAJ010000204.1 GCA_030754395.1 Candidatus Thalassarchaeaceae archaeon
ATCCGAGGCTCGAAGGAAACGTCCATTCTCATAGCCATCTCGACCTTCGTCAAGAATGACTAGGAAAGGCATGTTGGTGTATTGTTTGATGTAAGATTGGAAATATTCAGATTTTCGTTCATGATGATATTCCTTGAGAATGACGTGGATACAAGCATTGAGAAATGCATTGTCTGTGCCTTCTTTTATTTGCACCCAAAGGTCTGCAAACTTTGTGATGTCTGAATAATCAGGAGATAAATTAGTAATCTTGCCACCATTGTATTTGTGTTCAGAAGCGAAGTGAGCATCGGGAGTTCTTGTCATGGGAAGATTGGAACCCATGACTATCCAATATGTGCCTTGATACCAATCAGCACTTTCTGCAACATCAGTCTGATCGCCCCAAATCCAAGGCATGATATGTGGCAAGTCATGATACCATTCGTAGAAGGATAGCATTATTCCACCCATCAATTGATTGTACCTCTGACCTGAAGTGAAAGACACTTGACTCATTGCCGGTATCGGTGAAAAAGCCGCAATGTGGTCGGCTCCAAATTTCTTGATGGTATGAATTTGACCAGCGGCGATTATTTCGGCTGAATCGTCCCAAGTAACACGTTTCCATCCAGCCTTGCCTCGTGCAGATTTGTAATCCTTGGATAACTTCGGATCATCGACTATACTGGCCCATGCCTCAACTGGTCCCATTCCCTTCTTCTTGGCTTGTTGATAGGCATTCCACAACTTCTTACGAACATAGGGGAACTTCGGGCGAACTGGCGAATACGGATACCAGGATGCAGAGATCCCTCTTTGGCATCCTCTTGGTTCGTAATTTGGCGTCTCATCATTTATCTGTGGCCAGTCAACCTTCTGCAACTCCCAACAAATGATTCCATCCTTGACGAAAACTTCCCAACTACAGGAGCCTGAACAGTTCACACTGTGACTGGTACGAACGGAGTAATCATGAGCCCAACGATCTCTGTAGAATTTCTCCCACGTTCGTGATTCTTTCGCTTTTTTGAACCAAGTAAATCTTCCATTTTTTGCATTATTACTCATCATTACACCTCAATCGAAGTCCCTACGCCTGCCTTTGGGTTTTGAAGGACGAGAAAAGAAAGTTAACACAATCATAAGAATACCTGAAGATACGAGAATTAGATTCTGAGTCCATTCGGGAGCGTTGAATCTTGCTTCAGGTTCTATTAACGTCTGTGTGAATGTACCATCTTCCTGGAGATAAAAATTAGCCATATTCCAATCATCACCTTCTCCACTTGCTCCATCGCCATCTACCAAGTTAACTCGCAGAGTGAATTCAGTAAGATCACCTGTTCCTGCGACCCACTCAATTAACCAAGTTCTCTGATCATTTCCTAACGAACTATGTGTAGCTTCATCGCCCTCTGAATTCACACCAACTTCATCATTAATTGCTACAAGATTTCCGTTATCGATATTGAGAAGGAAACCACCATAGGCAGAACCTCCCTCTTCAGGACCCCCTGCTGAATCGATTTCAATAGTATATGTTTCACCTGAAACAATTTCACTCACATCGCCAACCATTTCAACAGAAATCACTACTTCTTCGTTCTGAACACCATGACAAAAGCAGCCATTATCTGCAATGTTAGTTCCCAATCCTCCGTCGATTCCAGACTCATAACCTGCTATAGATGGAATGAGAAGAAAAAGAGAAAAAATAAGAACAAAGGGAATTAATGAAATTTTAGACCTGCACTTTCTTCTAACTCCTTTCCTTTTAGGGTTCACGGACTCTAAGGATTGGAAAGAAGATGATCTCATATTTGCATTTTTTTGAAGTGAAGTAATAGAGACCATACGATACAATCCCTTGGTGATATTGTCAGATTATTAGAAAGATTGCGAACATGTAAGGGAGGGGGTATTGAGCACCTAATTCACTAGTGTTATATTTCTCTAAATTTCAACTAATTATGGCATTTCAATGAACTGACAAGAACGGTTATCAAAACCTCCACATGCGGGCAGGGAATTGGGTGTTGCCAGACTTCTGATGGTTTTGACAGGAGCAGGCAATGTGCGTGAAGTCGTACTATTCCCTAGAGATAGAACAAGAGTCACTCCATGAATTTGCTTTAGAATTGGATGACATTTGCACCCCATGCAAGGCCACCACCAAAGGCTGCAGTTACTACAAGGTCACCTTCCTTGATTAGTTATGGAAAATAATATAATTTAGAATAAAATTATATCCCTTCCTTAGAGTAAAGGTACATGGAAAAGGCACTGGTGATGTCGTTAGTATTATTTTTATCAATGACCTCTGGAT
>JASMAJ010000205.1 GCA_030754395.1 Candidatus Thalassarchaeaceae archaeon
ATTGTTGTATTATTATCATGCATTCTCCTTCTGACGCCCACAATTTTAGCATTACCGGGAGGTATATCTGGAGCAGTTGTTGATTCCGGTTGTATGTGCCACGGCGGTGCTAGTGAAGAAGTATTGATTTCAGTCGATGGATTACCGGAAACATTCGTGGTTGAGGAAGTTTACACAGTCACAGTATCATTTGAGGGTGGCCCCGATGAAGCGGGAGAAAACTATGGTGGATTTAATCTCAAATCAACTCATGGAACACTCTATGAAATTGATAATTCAGTTCAAATTATTGATAATGAAGCGACTCATACAGAGGAAGGTAACAATCAGCGATCATGGACAATTGAATGGAAAGCTCCGAGTAACGATGGAGTGTCTGCAAATTTCGTTCTATTAGTAAACTCAGTAGATGGTGATGGAACCTCTTCTGGAGATCAGTGGAATGAATTAGAATTTACCACAATGGGTGAGAATGTAGGTGCCAGTGGAGGAGGTTTAGCTTGGACTGGTGCTGATAATGTTCCTGTATGGAAGACGTTCTTAATTGGATTAGCAATATCTATGGTTATCATCTATGTACTTCCCAAAGAAGGGGAGCAAGAGAATTCTAGTGGAGAGGAATGAATATGGGGGTGCCAGGTCGAATGAGTAGAGGTAAGACCGACATGCAACACCTTCTGATTTCGATTCGTCTACCTGAAGGGCATTGGGCTGGCGACATCACACGTGAAAGACACAGTGTATTATTGCGTGTGGATGAACATATGGCTCTCCCTGGTGGACGCGGTCTCAGTTCGGTAGTTGCAACTAGCAATTCTTCAGTTTCAAATATTGATGAATTCTTAGAATATCTTCAAGAGCATTCTAGTATTGAAGAAATAACTGTGTTCGACAAACACGATGATTCACTAGATCTGTCTCTAACTATAGCCAGAAAAGGAGGAGGATTTCTGAAACCTCTATTGAAGGCCAAGGTCACACCCCAGACTCCATTTACAGTTAGAGATGGGTGGGTTGAGTGGGAATTCGTGACTGACCATAATCATGTCAAGGAACTCGTTAAGGCTTTGAAGAAGTCAGGATTACCTCATCGCATCCATTCTTTATCTAAAGAAGCCGAATCACGATTACTTACGATTAGACAACGAGAAATCTTTGATTTAGCTGTATCAAGTGGGTATTATGAGACCCCAAGGAGAATTACATTGACTGGTCTAGCCGAATCCGCAGGCGTTTCAAAATCAACTCTTTGTGAGATGATTCATCTAATTGAAAAACACATAATTGACGAATTTGCAGATTCGGTCAGGCGCCAATCTCCAAAGGATTGACTAATTAGGGATATACAATCCTTTGAAAACTAAGACATATTCGGTGATTACATGGCACAGACAGAGACCGTAGATGACTACACTCCAAACTTTGAGGTGTGGATTAGAGACTTCCAAGAATGGCAAACAAGAATTGGCTTCGATCCTTCGTGGTTAGGTGACTATCGATTTGATATCAAATTTGATTGGGATACCGCTGGCGAAAACATAGAGTTTGGCGATTTCGAAGGAATGCCAAAGTGGAGTCGTAGAATGCAAATCCCTCAACAAAACATTCGGGACGCGATAATCAGTATGGTTAGCGTACAAGGTGATACTGAATTTGCTAGTGTCGAGCAACAGAATCATTTGTTGGAAACAGCACCAACAGAGTATGACAAAAAGTCTGCACTTCGAATCATGTGTGAGGAACAGCGGCACGGTTGGCAAATGGCATATCTTCTCTGTACTTATTTTGGTGAGCATGGTGTTAGAGAAGCCTCCAAGTTGCTGGAGCGAAACGCTCAGGATGGAACTCGAATTCTCGGCTCATTCAATGCACCAATTGACCACTGGCTGGATTTCTTTTGTTTTACTCATTTCATCGACCGTGATGGTAAGTATCAGTTGAAGATGCTTAGTACATCTTCCTTCAAACCCTTAGCGGCTTCAATGGGCCCAATGCTGAAGGAAGAATCATTTCACCTTGGTACAGGAGCTAACGGATTACGCAGAATTGTCAAGCAAGGAGTAATTCCATGTGCTCTTCTACAGAAATATATCAACAAGTGGGTCAGCACAGGGCTAGATCTCTTTGGTACAGATGATTCTACAAGTGCTCAGTGGGCCTATGTTTATGGAATCAAGGGTCGTTTTGATGAGCGAGAATCAGCAGAAGCAGCCGACCGAGCTCATCTGAATGAGGCTAGTCGTGAACTTTATTTTCAAGAACTCCGAGCTGAAATGACAAGAATA
>JASMAJ010000206.1 GCA_030754395.1 Candidatus Thalassarchaeaceae archaeon
CAACTACGGATATAACATAATTCTTCATCTCTTGGAGATAATGAGAAAAGTTCTGTTGAAAAGATTGGATCTTCATCTTCACGTTCTGCATTTTTCCTCTTATCATCAACAAAACAGTGTACTGTTCCTTTTGGATAATGCTGCATACTTCCCTCTTTGGGAACACATACTACCACACTCTCCTTGAGGAAAATTACTGCGGATCCATCTTCTGGATTGGTGCTGTGTCCTAATATGCGGCATCCTTCAAGCATGGTTGCGACATCAACATTGTACCATGTTATATGGTTCTCGCAACTTTCTAGATTACAGACTTCATCAAGAAATTCCTGCACTCGGAGCTGACTCATTGCTGAGTCCGAGCCGCCTTGCATGGTACTTCGAACAATCCGGCCCATTTGAACCCGATGATAGAAAATGCGTTTTCATTATCTAATTTATCAACCAATATAAACTCAAAAAAGGTATTTAGAAAGTACTTTGCTAATTTTAGTCCGCATGTGTATTTTACCTGAAAGCGGAAATTTACTATCGTATTAAGCACATAAAAGCGATTGATAATAGGTTTAATATACGAAATGAGGAAGCGGGGGTTCATGAACATTGATTCAACGGACAGAGCCATATTGAATGAGATGCGCGATAACTCACGTACTTCATTTGTAGAATTATCAAAAGCTACGGGTGTTTCCGAAAGGACCGTGCGAACGCGCGTTAAGAAACTCGAGGAAGATGTTATCCAGCGTTATACGATTATCGAGCGGGGAATTGGGCTCTCTGCGTTGGTGCGCACAAAATTAGGCCCTGGGACTGAGGTTGGTACCTTGGCTGGGGAATTTGCCACTTGGGATGGTGTTCTAACCTGCTATGAAGTTGGGGGAGGTCTTGATGCTGACTTGTTGCTCGTAGTCTCGGTCGATGATACTCACGCCCTGCGTGAGTTGCTTGACCGTATCTGGTTAACCGCGCCTGATGGTGCAGTCGTTGAGACGCATACTACCCTAATCATCGAACAATATTGAGCTAAATGCTGGTTTGTGGGTTTTGCTCACACCGCATGTTTGAGATGACCGGTTAAGCCATGAAGGAGAGAGCGGCGCCCTTCACTGCGGAGGATTGTCTGTGCGTGAATTGATTCGCCTTGAAGACATTCACAGAGCATTTGGGGCACTTTCAGTGCTTGAAGGGGTTGATTTGCGAATTGATGAAGGTGACCGAATCGGAGTCGTTGGGCACAATGGGTCTGGAAAAACAACCCTACTTCGGACAATATCAAATCAGGATCAGGATTTGGGTGACATTACTTTCGCACCCGCACTTAGAATTGCATATCTTACACAGGTGCGAGATATTGAAGAAGATGCTAGTCTGGAAGATGAACTCAATCGAAGAGGTAGGCAATTCCAAGAATTAGAGGAAGAAATTGCTGCCCTCGAAGCAAACATGGCTGACCCCGCCTTCTATGAGGGGGAATGGCAAACGGCGATGGAACGCTATCAAGAATTACAGAGTCTAATGGCTCGCTCTGGTGGTGCTGATGCTGCGGGGCATGCACAAGAGATTCTCAAGGCACTTGATTTGTCCCACCATCCAATGAATATTTCCATATCGCAACTCTCAGGAGGAGAAAGAGCCAAGGTTGCACTGGCGAGACAACTTGTAGGGTTAGGGGAAATTGATGTTTTCTTCCTTGATGAGCCAACCAACCATTTAGATTTGGAAACACTGGAATGGTTGGAGGATTTTCTAATGCAGTTCAAAGGCGCTCTTCTCATTGTCAGCCACGATAGATATTTCCTTGATAGTATTTGCAATAATATTGTTGAGATACATGAAGCATCGCTACGAAGATATCCTGGGAATTTCTCCGCTTACATAGCACAAAAAGAATTGTTTTTACAAACTCTTGATGAGAGAATAGAAAAGGTTGGTAAAGAAATTAAACGCTTGACTGGAGCCTTACAGTCTATGAAAAGAGCAAATAAATATGATAAATCAATTTCACAGAAACACCACATGATTATGATATCACAAAGAGAATTGAAATGGTTGAAGACACTCAAACCAAAACAACGTAAAGCACTAACGTTCAGTCTTTCATCTACAGAAAAAAGTAGTCTTGAAGTGTTGGATTTCCGAAAGGCAAATCTTACTTTCGAGGGACTTGGAAGGCCAATTCTAGAACAAGTGACCGCTAGTGTGGGTAGAGGGCAAAAGATTGGAATTGTTGGTCCAAATGGGGCAGGTAAAACTACATTGTTGCGTTTAATAACTAAAGAT
>JASMAJ010000207.1 GCA_030754395.1 Candidatus Thalassarchaeaceae archaeon
AATGAAATCAAAACGGCTTGAGCTAGATCTGCAACTAGAGCAACAGTCCTTCTCGGCATCCTATCGACAACCATCCCTCCATACAACAATAGAGGCAGATGGCCAACAAAATAGGCCGTCCAAATCAGCGCGTAAACCTTCGGTCCAGCTATCTGAGCAACAGTCCAACTCATACCTATAATGAAGATAGCACTACCAAGCATGTTGACACCATTGCCAATCAACAAACGCCTGAATTCAGAGATACCCCATACCTCTTTCATGCTCATGTACCGACGCCGGGTAATCTGTGTATCAACATGACTTTCATTCACTCGTAATCTTAGAGCGAAAAAGGCCTCTGAACATTTGTCTTTTATTCGGCCGATATTGTATTTACAATTATTATTTATTTCAATAATTAGGCTATTTATTATTCATTTGTTCATATTTACTCAGTGATGCTAGTCTTTGTTTCATTGATAGACAATAAGGTTGTACATCCGTTCATATAATAAACCGTGTCGAATGGGCATTACGATATGGTAACTAAGTCCAAACTTGAGTACATATGGTTAGACGGTTTTGAACCGACACAGAGCATGAGAAGCAAGACGCTGATTAGGTCAGATTTTGGAGGTACTGTTGATGAGTGCCCCATGTGGTCCTTTGACGGTTCTTCAACTCTACAAGCAGAAGGAGGCGACTCCGATTGCCTACTAAAACCAGTCAAAGTGTACCCAGACCCTGACCGAATTAATGGATACCTAGTTATGTGCGAAGTTCTCAATTCAGACAGTACTCCTCATGTTACTAATGGTCGAGCTACAATCGAAGGAGATGATGATGACTTCTGGTTCGGATACGAACAAGAGTACTTCTTGTGGGATCCTGAAACAAACCTCCCTTACGGATTCCCTAGGGATCAAACTCCGCAGGGTCAGTTTTACTGTTCTGTTGGTGCTCAAAATACATTTGGTAGAGAAATAATTGAGACACATTTGGATATGTGCCTCGATGCAGGTTTGAATGTTGAAGGAATCAATGCCGAAGTAGCAGTAGGCCAATGGGAGTACCAAATATTTGCCAAAGGAGCGAAGAATGCTGGAGATCAGATTTGGGTTTCTCGATATCTTGCTGAGAGGAATGCAGAGAAGTACGGACTTTCTATTGAATGGCACCCTAAGCCCTTGGGAGCTACTGATTGGAACGGTTCAGGAATGCACGTTAACTTCAGCGATGGGAGAATGCGCGATGAAGGTGGAGAGGCATTAATGAGCCAAATTTGCGAGGAATTTGGAAAGAATATCAAGAAGCACATGGATGTATATGGTGCTCATAATGAACAGCGATTAACCGGCCTTCACGAGACTCAGTCAATTCATGAGTTCTCATACGGAGTATCGGACCGTGGGGCCTCCATTAGAATCCCTATTGGTACAATCGAAGATGGTTGGAAGGGTAGGTTAGAAGATCGAAGACCATCCTCTAATGGAGACCCATACAAGATAGGCGCTGTGGTGATTAGCACAACCAAGGCATCTTACTGAGTCTGAAGTCTTCTCCAGATAAGAGGGAATGAGGCTTCAAACTCTTCGGGTGATTTCTCAACCCATTCTGAGATAATGATTGGTGCAAACCAATTTCCTTCTGAGATTTCTTCTGAATCAAGGGTGAATGGCCCTTCCGCTTCATGACGGTATACCCATACGAATTCTTGTCCCGTATCTTCACAGGCATCAATATTGAATAATTTCTCAGGAACTGAATTTAGTACTAATCCAATTTCTTCCTTAGACTCACGTATCACACACTCATCGTAGTCCTCTCCTGAATCCAGATGACCCGATACTGAAGAATCCCATGTTCCCGGCGAACAATCCTTTTTCATGGAACGCTTTTGAAGAAATAATTCTCCTTTTGAGTTAAACACCAGTAAATGAACAGAACGATGTCTTAAGCCGAGCCTGTGAACTTCACTACGTGGAAGTTGTTTGATTACACAGTTATTCTCGTCAACAACATCGAAAATTTCCTCATTCATTTACTAACCTCAAAATCTATTTGCTGAAAAATAGGACAAATCGACATTTGTTTCTTCTCTAGAAATGAGTTTCTCGACAATCGACCCGGTCAATGGAGACATACTCATTCCTTGCATGTTATGCCCTGCTGCGACAATCAGATTGTCATGCTTCTCAGATCTATCGATGACTGGCATTCCATCAGGAGTCATAGGTCGCCAGCCAAACCAATTCTCCT
>JASMAJ010000208.1 GCA_030754395.1 Candidatus Thalassarchaeaceae archaeon
TCGCGACCTAGATTCGGAAGTTGGTCCATGAGAGAGCACCTGAGCGCCTTAGGCGAGCCCTCTGTGGTATAGCGAGTGCTTCAATAGTTCTACGAGCAAATCAACACCTTCAACCGACACACTCTTAGGTCTGAAGAAGGAGAGAGTATTAGTGATGGAATGAAGGTAGCAGTCAGCGCCCCCGACCACTTTGTTGCTCCGTACATCATGGAGATGCTTGGAGACTCTGCCGTTCCAATCACTGCAGAGGCAATGGGAGACTCTCTTGTTCTAGATGCATTGCTCACTTCTTGCAATGCGATTATCCACATTAACTCAAAGCCAGCAGATGGCTCACTTGGTAGAGATGACCGAGAAATTCTTCTGAAAATGAGAGAACAATCACGACCTATTCTTGAAGCAGTAAACAGGCATGGTGAGTTGCACCTAATCATCGTTGGAACTCTCAGAGTTCACCCTCAATGGACACCTGACGAACCATACTATGGTTACGACTCAACCCTTGCACCACGAGATGTAGCAGCCGAGGGACAATTATGGATGGAAGAAACGGCTCTCGAGAGAGCTCAGGCAGAACGGCCAGTCAGTATCATTCGGGCATCAAATGTACAAGGAGTATTATTGGATGGCTCTGAGGCTAATGGACTTCTGCACAGATGGTCTATGGAATCAATGATGGGATGGGTAAATGTTCCTGGTGACGGAAACGGAATCAAAGATTTTGTTCATGTACAAGATTTGGTTGCAGTTATTGGTGCCGTTTTAGAAGATCCTCCACCTACTAGAGAGAGCATGTCTGTTGGTTCTGGAAAAGGAATATCTATGCTAGATCTAGCGGCAATTTACAATCAAAAAACCGGCTGTGAAACCGAATTAGCGCAGGATGAGTCACAAGAGGTCTTCGGAGTTGTTGACGCTAGAGATTTAGAAATGAGATTGGGATTCTCCCCTCAGATTAGTCTCGATGAAATGATTGAAGAAGCATTTGAATTCGCAGGTCACTGAGCGTTAAGCTCGAGTCTCTTGCGAATCCCATTCCATTTGTGAACACTAACAACTATTGCAAGGTCACTATGTGAGCGAATATCACTGACGTCATAATCTGGTTTCAAGTGAATCTCGACTTCACCCACTCCGTCTATCTTTCCAATAACAGTTTGACCGCCTCGATATGCGTCGTCAAGACCAATGGAAAAGGTTCTCTCTATTTTGTCAACTTGTAAGATTACAGAAATTATCTTGCCTTCTGTTTCAGCAATAATTGCCTGTTGGTCATTCAAGAATCTAGCTTCAGTGAGGCTAGTAGAAACTTGTGAAAGATCCAATGCCAAGGCCTCGGACTCCACAGATTTAGAGGTCCCAGGTGTTTCAGAAATAACAGAACTTGATGCAGAAGAACTCATTACTTCTTGTCTCGAATCGCTTCGGGAATAAACCTCGGGAGTATCGGGAACAGAAACGCGACTAGGGACTCTTACACTATCTGGAGTTTCTACATGATGTCTTTCATGCCACTCAGAAGATGATTCCTGACTCGGGGCTTCTACCTTATGAGAATCATGCCATTCCTGAGATGATTGATATCTAGATTCAGCGCTGTCTCTGATTTCTCCAACTGCTGTCTCGACAGTTCGATCAGCGACATTTCTAATCACTGCTTCAACTGCTGCTTCCTGAGGGGTTTGCATGTCTAAGTTTGTCGAATTCGCAACAATCGCCGCGGTTGTCCCTCCAACAAGACCTGCTACTGCGGCCCCCTTAGCCAAATCTGCCGCTTCGGGGATATGAGCGCGCGTAGCCTGTACCATTCCTTCTGCCTTTTCAGCCCAAATATTCCGTGCTGATGCTTGCATAAAGAAAGGAAGTTTTTGGATTCTTTCTTCAACCTCTGCATCAGCAACTTGCCTTGCCTCTTGTATGGTCAATTCAGGATTATTAGCTACTGCCTCCACTCTTAACGCGATTTCACTAACAAAATTCTCTTCGGAAAAATTCTCATTCAATGATTCAACGGGAGCAAGAAGAGGCCCCACATTGAATTCTACATATGCCAACTCTCGCCCATCCTCATCCTTGTCATGGAGCCTAATAGTCCAATCACCAAGCCCAGGATTAGGGAATAAAAATTCTCCAATTGTTGCCCCTTGAAGATACTTGCAACTAACATCATGCTCGTCATTCACAGCCTCATCACCGTGTGGTATTTCAGCAGGAATGATTCCAATCCAAGCATCATGAG
>JASMAJ010000209.1 GCA_030754395.1 Candidatus Thalassarchaeaceae archaeon
GGCGCGGCGGTGTCAAGTTCGGTGTATGCTGTACCATTACTTGCGGTTGACATCGTGATCCATACGTCATTGTACTCATATCTTAGAACAAAAGTTTGATTCGGTAGCATATTTCCATTGGCATCACTAACATTGACCCATACATCGAGAGGCGTATTCAGCGCCCAAGTTGAGAACTCAAGGTCGACCTCATAGTTAATATCTGGAATCACAGGTTGGAAATCCTTCAGATAGAAATCAACATGCATCCCAAGTGCATTCTCAAAATGGCGCCAAGCATCGTTCTTCGCTGTTGGGCACCACCATCTAAAAGACTCGACTGATTCATTCTCATCAAAAGCTGTCACATTATACGAATTGTCACATCCAGAAAAATTCACTGCTGGATTTCCAACACTCACTACTGCATGGCTAATGTTTGCATAAATCCACTCATCTTCTGGGATTGTAAAGTAACCGGAACTACCCACCCATTCATTAACATCCACATATTCATTGGTCCACTCTTCACCGACACGTAGAGGAAAATCATAATCTTCTCTTGGAGGGTAATATGTATCGGTGACTGTAATCTCTGCAACAGGTATGGACAAGACACCCCCATATTTGAAAATCACATTCATGTAAACTTCGTTATTGATTAACGCGAAATCACCTGCACGAATTAATTCGGAGGATTCGTATTCGACAATAATATCACCGACTCTATCCCCCAGAGTGACATTTTCAGTAAAAAATGTGCCGTTAGCATTGATTACATAAGCAACTGAACTGTGTTCGTCAACAGTCCATGTAGTGATTTCATCGACCCGCATCTCCAATTCACCAGACAATGCTTCTGCTGTAGTCTCGACTCCTGAACTCTCAATCATCTCAACAATATCGAAAAAGCCGTCATAGGTCCAACTATCACCCACATACAAAACTGGCACATCTACATCCCCGAGGGAGTATTTCGCGCCCGCGTGGGAGGGCGTTTGCTGGACTTCATCAAGTGGTTCATCCTGTTCAAAATCTAGTGTGATTGACCAACTTCCAAGGAGTAAAAGAAGAGCGAAAATCAATGGGGCTGACGATTGATTCAGTGGGACCATCACCCTGCTCATGCTTTGCCGAGAACTATTGGGCTTCATGAATAATGCGCTACTGTCAATTACTCAATTTGGAGGCGGTGGGGCCCCTTGGCTGGATATTGTTGAAGGTGGAGGTGGAGCTGTAGCAAGTCCTGGTGGTGGAGGGGAATATTGGGTGATTGTTGGAGAATGTTGGTGAGGCATTTCATATAGAGGTATTTGTTGTTCTGCAAAACGAGTACCCATGTACTCTCTCAGATGAGTTAATGTTTCATGTAACAAATGATCTGGCATTACGATATACGCATTGTCATCGATTCTATGGAATGTATGATCTGGATCCTTTCCCTCAAACCAAAGTTTGTTGAACTCTTCAACCCATTTAATGTGCAACTTATTTGGATATGACAATGCTGCAGCAAGAACCGTTGCTCCAAGAACTGACAAAAGCATCAAAGTTTCTCCTGTTAGAAATCTAACTGCTTCAATGAAACTACTTGATTTAGCGATATCTAAGACTGTAAAGAAGACAATTACTATTGAACCATACCCAATAAATCTACTCAGCGCTTGTCTCAAAGACATCCCTACCGGTGCAAAATCTCTTTTCCCTGGAATTACTTCTACCACTGATGAATCACTGAAAATGTAAAGAGGAACAAGAACACTACTTAGTACAGGAGCAAATAGAAGAAGGAAAAGAGATGATGTAGAAAAAGATGAAAGTTCTGTAATGTCATCTGGCATTAGCCAAAATAGTATTGTAAACAACAATAGAGAAGATGTCCACGATTGTTTTATTGAGAAAATAATATTGTTCCACAATCCTGATGGCTTATTTTCTATCACAAATGAGTCAACTCTAATCATGCAAGCATCTGAACTAAATATTGGAAACAGTCGAGATTTCCAAACATTCAGCAACCATCCTTTTACAGACCATTTGGCTATTAGAGACCAAGTTAAACGACCGAATAATGCTCCCCAAATCATAAATGCAACATATATCAAAATGACTGATAATAGTGCTGCAAAGAAATTTTCACGGAGAGAAATTTTATCTATACAAAATTATTGTAAGAGATCTTTATAGCGTAGTTTAGTTATATATTTTATTGTAAG
>JASMAJ010000020.1 GCA_030754395.1 Candidatus Thalassarchaeaceae archaeon
ATGGTAACTGCACTTGGCAACGTAGGTTCAGCACTAGGTGCTTGGTTTGCAGGCGGTGCCATCATAATGGGCATGATTATCGGCTGAAGGCCAAGCAGACTATCTGGGGAATCCTTTCTTGGTCAATTTTGGCTTTGTCATCGACAATAGAAAATGTATAGGCTGTCATGCCTGTACTATTGCCTGTAAGTCAGAACATGACGTGCCAATTGGAGTCAATCGCACCCACGTGAAATACATAGAGAAGGGGCAGTATCCTGATGTCACTCGAGAATTCTCAGTACATCGGTGCAATCACTGCGAGGACTCGCCATGTACTACGATTTGTCCAACCACTGCATTATTCAATCGGGATGATGGAATTGTTGACTTCGATGATGATCGCTGCATAGGTTGCAAGTCCTGCATGCAAGCCTGTCCATATGACGCCCTATACATCGATCCAAACAAGGGCACTGCAGCCAAGTGCAATTATTGCGCCCACCGGATTGAGCATTCTTACGAGCCCGCGTGCGTGATTGTATGTCCGACCGAGGCGATTGTCTCCGGAGACCTCGATGACCAAAACTCCTCGATCTCAGGTTATTTACGGGATCATGATACAACTGTTCGTAAGCCTGAATCTGGGGCTAAACCGAATTTATTCTATATCGAAACAAGTCAAGATATGCTAGATCCACACGCCACAGAAAGAAATGGAGAGTACCTTTGGACAGACCAAGCAGCAGGGGTGGGGCATTATGCAAAATACGCAGAACAAAGGGTTGGCGCCTCCGATACTAACTCAATGATTGTACAATTGGCGCTTGAGAAGAAGGCTCGAGCAGCAAATCCTCGTGATAAGGCAATCATTCATGATGTAATGGAACGTTTGGAGTTACAATCAAAGCGACCCAAGAGAAGTTATGATCAACCATCAAAAGGAGTACTATGGGGTTGGGAAGTATCGGCCTATATCACAACAAAAGCGATCGCTTCAGGCACTTATTTGATAGCAATGATAGCAATGTTTGCTGGAATTCTAGAGATGACTGATGAGTTGTGGTGGAAACTGATTATTGGGTGCACTACATTTCTTGGAATTACGGGCATACTTCTCATCATGGACCTAGATCGGCCTGAAAGATTCGTCTATGTTCTCCTAAGACCTAACTTTAGTTCATGGCTTGTACGTGGTGCAATATTTCTAAGTGGATTTGGAGGTATTCTAGCACTTAGTGGATTAATACTGTTTTTCGACCTTGAAAGAATTTATCTAGAATATCTAGCTATTGCTGGGATCCCATTATCTGCATTGACTGGAGTCTACACCGCATGGCTCTTTGCTCAAGCCAAAGGACGCTCTTGGTCTCGTGATAAATGGCTCACTGCAAAGATGTCCTTCGAGACTTTAGTAGCAGGTTTTGCAGGTACTCTGATGCTTACAGCGACTTTGACTGCTAATGATATGTTGAATTGGATTATTGCCATTATTATGTGTTCTTGGGTAATTATTCATGGCCATAAAGCGGTTAGAGAACCACAATTGGAGACTCTGCACTGAGGTGAGATGATGGCGCGGACATTTATTGAGAAAATTGCGCAGAAATTGCGCATCATACCTAATCTCGACCGAGAACATGTGTCAACTACACAAACTGAACTCCGTAAGTTCCCTTCACCTGAAGAATGGCATAATCACACGGAATTAGATGCAAACTCGTGGCCTGTTCGTGTTGAGAAAAATTACTCCTTAATCCCCACTACATGTTTCAACTGCGAATCTGCATGTGGAATGCTAGCATATGTTGACAAAGAATCTGGACAAGTCAGTAAATTCGAAGGGAATCCCCATCATCCAGGAAGCCGAGGGAGAAATTGTGCAAAGGGCCCGGCTACAATCAATCAAATTCAAGACACTGAGAGGATACTACATCCACTTAGGAGAGTCGGTAAGCGTGGAGAAGGAGGATGGGAACAAATTACTTGGGATGAGGCTTTGAATGAAATATCAGCAAAAATTCGTGCTTCTCTGAAAACCGGAGCCGTGGACAAAGTAGTCTATCACGTAGGTAGGCCGGGGCACGAAGGTTATGCAAATAGAGTGTTGAAAGCCTGGGGCGTTGATGGACACAATTCACACACAAATATCTGCTCAGCAGGTGCACGTACAGGCTATGCAATTTGGCAGCAGCATGACCGCCCTAGTCCCGATCATACCAATGCCAGGGTCATACTATTGACTTCATCACATCTTGAAACTGGACATTACTTCAATCCTCACGCTCAGAGAATCCTAGAAGGAATGATGGATGGAGCGAAATTGATTGTGATTGACCCTCGATTATCCAATACAGCAGCAATGGCAGATCATTGGTTGCCAACATGGCCCGGTTCAGAACCTGCTCTATTCTTAGCATGGTCGAAAATCATACTCGAAAAGGGCCTGTATGACCGAGATTTCATGGAGAATCAAGTTAATTGGGATTCGTGGATGAAGGCAGTTCATCCCAATGAAGACTGTGATTTTGAGCGATATATCGAACTTCTAATTGATGAATATGCAGAATATACTCCTGAGTTCGCTGCAGAAGAGTGTCGGATTCCTGTAGAACAAGTAATAGAAGTTGGAGAAATTGTTGCCAACTCTGGATCTAGACTTTGCACTCATGTTTGGCGCAGTGCAGCGATTGGCAATCTAGGTGGTTGGCAAGTTAGTCGCACATTGCACTTCCTAAATGTCCTTACTGGTTCAGTAGGAACTGTTGGAGGGACTAGTCCAAACTCTTGGTCTAAATTCAAACCCGAGCTTTTCGATGTGCCTCCCGACCCAGATGGTTGGAATGAATTACACTTCCCTCCGGAATATACGCTAGCTCACTATGAGATGAGCCATATTTTGCCGCATCTCGTGAAAGATGGAAGAGGCGCCATGGATGTCTACTTCACAAGAGTATTCAATCCAGTCTGGACATTTCCAGATGGATTCTCCTGGATTGAAATGTTAGAGAATGAAGAAGCCGTTGGTTGTCACATTGCCCTAACACCCACATGGAACGAAACTGCCTTCTTTGCAGATTATGTACTTCCAATGGGTCACGCTTCTGAGAGGCACGACGTCAATTCTTATGCTACAAGTTCTGGAAAATGGGTAGCATTCCGTCAACCCGTATTACGTGAATTTGCAAGACGTGAAGGGGAAGATGTAGAATTTACTCACCAAGTCAATCCAGGAGAGGTATGGGAAGAAGATGAATTCTGGATTGAATTATCATGGAGGATTGATGATGGCACTATGGGTATTCGTGAACATTTCATGAGCCCATACCGTGAGGGTGAGAAAATCAACATCGATGAGTACTACCAATATCTCTTCGAGCGCGTCCCAGGATTGCCCGAAGCCGCCGAATCAGAAGGTACTGATGCACTAGGATACATGAGGAAACATGGGGCTTTCCTAATTGAAGATTCAACTTATGAAAAATACAAGGAAGAAGGATGGCCTACTCCTTCTGGAAAACAAGAATTCTACTCAGAGACTATGATTGAATTTGGTTACCCCGAGCACTCAATACCCCATTATCGGCAGAAATCACATGTACATCCTGACAATCTAACTGGAGACGATGAATATTGTCTACTTCCAAATTTCCGCCTACCACAACATATCCATTCTCGCTCAGCAAATGCAAAGTGGCTAGTTGAGATTGCTCATCGAAACCCAATTTGGATTCACCCAAAGGATGCTGCAAAACTAGGTATTGCAGAGGGTGATTTATTGAAGATTGAGACGGAAATAGGTTGGTTTGTCGACAAGGTTTGGGTCACAGAAGGCATCAAACCTGGTGTAGTTGGATGCTCACACCATATTGGTAGATGGAGACGTGACCAAGATCAAGGGAATCGATTCATGACTAATACAGTCTCTATCGAAGACAGAGGTAATGGGAAAATGAGGATGCGCACAGTCAATGGTATAGAACCATGGAAATCGGATGACCCCGATACAAACCGAATTTGGTGGCGTGATGGAGGAGTTCATCAGAATATTACTCATGCGGTTCAACCAGACCCCATATCTGGTCATCACTGTTGGTTACAGAAAGTGAAACTCTCTCGCCCTGAATCTGGAGAAGAATATGGGGATATTGAAGTTGATAGAGAAAAGTCATTCACATATTACAAAAAGTGGAATGAATGGGCGAAGGAAAGAGAGACACATCCTCGAAATGAAAGACGACCACTCTGGATGAAGCGTCCCTTGTCTCCGAAAAAAGAGCATTTCTACATCAAGGATGAATGAATATGGATCCTACTTCTGTCTTGGTATTATTGTCTATTCTGACTCTGGCAATGATAATCTCGCCTCTAGGGCTTGGAGGGGGCGTTCTATATGTTCCAATTTTCCTCTATGTAATGGAATGGAGTCTTCATGTATCTCTAGTCTCTTCATTGATTCTAGTCTGGATGGTTTCATTGGGTAGTCGTATAGCCCACTCAAAAGATGGATACGCCGACAAGGAAGTAGGAGGCAAGGGGACTGTTTCTGCAATTTTGGGGACCATTATAGGAACTATACTTAGTGCCCTTCTAGTAGAACATATTGGTGAAATAATAATTATTTCTTTGGCTTCTCTATTGATGGTATGGGTGATTCACAGAACTGCCAAGAAAATGCATAGTGAAGTCAATGGACATAATGCAAACATTGAAGAAAATCAAGAAATTAATGATGAGCAATTGAGCCTTTATCGAAAACTCTGTGCAGGAGGCGGGATGGCCTCAGGATTCCTTGGAATTGGAGGGGGGGCTATCTTCGTGACAGTACATAGGCAGTTCTTAGATTGGGGGCATAGGAAATCTGCAGGTACATCGTACATAATTGAATCATGGATGATTCCAATGGGAATTCTGACTCATCTGATTGTAGATGATACGGGGGCTGAGTTGTGGGATATACTAGGAATTTGGCTATTTATCGCACCAACATTAATGATGGCTTGTTCATACTTTGGAGCGACAGTTGCTATCAATTATGTTCCTCAAAAAGTCTTGTCGTACCCTTTTCTTCTATTAGTAACATTAGCTCTGATTAGATATCTTGTTGATATTTATGGGATTATCACATAGGTCTGAATCACAAGGATTCAATGATAATAGCAATTCCTTGACCACCGCCAATACAAGCTGTAGCAATCCCGTAACGTCCACCGCATCTTTTCAGTTCATGAGCAAGGGTCAGAGTTAGTCGAGTTCCGGTTGCTGCTAGAGGATGACCTAGACCTACTGCACCACCGTTGACATTTACTATATCATGAGAAATTCCTAACTCTTTCATGCAAGCAACTGCTTGACCTGCAAAGGCTTCGTTAATCTCCCACCTATCAATCTGGTCAATACTCATCCCAGCACGCTCTAGAGCAAGGCGGCTGGCAGGTACTGGTCCATAGGCCATGATTGCTGGTTCAAGACCAACAACCCCCCAATCTACAATCCGAGCGAGGGGGGTGTCACCATCTTCAGCAGCCTTACTGGCCGATTTTAGAACAACAGCTGCTGCACCATCTACAACTCCTGAAGCATTACCAGCAGTTACCAAAGATTCTGGACCAAAGTGTGTCCTTAGGCCCGCTAGAGATTCTTCAGTAGTTCCACGAACAAAGTGATCCTCATCAGCAGCGGTAACAATTCCGTCTGCAGTTTCAACGTCCACTATCTCGTTTGCCCAAACTCCATTGTCAACACTATTCTGAGTCCGGGTATGAGATTCGACTGCAAAAGCATCTGTTTCCTCTCTACTAACTCCTACTCTTCGACACAATTCATCACTGGTCTGGGCCATGAATGAGTTACAAGTTCTATCCAATAGATTGGTGAATAAGTAATCCTCCATATCCTTCGATAGTGTATCTCCTTCACGAGGCGGGCGTCCGAGTTTGTAGGTGTCCCGCATATCACGAAGAACGTGGGGTGCCTGACTGAGATTTTCCATGCCACCTGCAACTACTGTCTGGGCTTCTCCAAGCATTATCATCTGGGCAGAGGAAATTATTGATTGAACACCGCTACCACATAATCGGTTGAGAGTCAACATAGGAACCTCTTGTGGTATGCCGGCTTTTAGACCAGCATGACGTGCCCCAAAGATTGCTTGGGAACTAGTCTGCAAAGCGTGACCCATGACTACATGGTCAACTGCCTCAGGACTTGTTCCTGTCTTCTCTAAGGCACCTTTGATTGCGATTGAGCCTAAATCTTCAGTAGTTACAGAAGCTAGGCGGCCGCCAGCCTCACCATCTCCTCGTTTGCCACCTAGCCACTCACAGAATGGCGTTCGGGCACCTCCGATGATGACTACTTCCTCGTTGCTCATGTAACGAGCGAGCCTGCTATTGTTCATGAGGCTGACTATCCCAAAGGGATAGTCGGCTCAATGGCTCATTCGTCGTTCTGCATACTACCAAGGTAGTCTGGTAAATCCACACCAGCATTGGAAGCAATGTCATGTAGAGGAGGCAGGCTCTTCACTAGATTTGAGATGAAGTTGGAAGTGGAACTCCCATCTCCATCGCCGCCTGAATCCCATACAGTGATGCTGTCAATCTTCAAGTTGCGGATAGCCTCAACCTGAGCTGCGACCATGCCCTCAATCTTCTCAACCATTAGGAGAGTTGCTGCTGCCTTGGGGTCTCCACCGGTACTGGCAACTAGACCCTTGTAACCTGTAGCCTTGGCTTCGAGAACCTTCTGAACACCAGCTGCTTCAGCCTCGTAACGGGCTAGGATAGCATCTGCTTCACCCCGTGCGACACGGCGTTGGCGCTCAGCCTCGGCCTCAGCAGCAATCTCAATCTGCTGCTTCTGGATATTCTCGCGAACAATGTCACTAGCGCGTAGACGCTCTTCTTCTTCTGAGTAGCGAGCGCGCTCAATCGCTGCCTGCGATTGCGCTGTCGCAACATCGGCTCGCTGCTTTGCAGCGGCCTCAGCCTCAGAGAGGTCAGCATCGGATTGTGCCACCTCGGCCTTTGCTGTGTTCTCACCAGAGATTGCGAGTGCTTCTTGCTGACCGACGTAAACACGCTGATCTGCTTCTGCGGTCTTACGACCTTTCTCTGCCTCAGCAAGGTTCTTTGCGACTTCAATTTCTTTAGTTCGGTTAGCCTTTGCTGCACCAACAGCACCGTCTCGCTCTGCATTTGCCACGTCGACGCGTGCATTCTCGACCGCTGTTGCAGCAGCCTTCTTACCAATGCTCTCGATATAGTCGGACTCATCAGTAATATCGACTAGGTTCACGTTGATTAGGTAAATTCCTACCTTCTGCAATTCAGTATCCACGTTGGTTCTAATCAACTCTAGGAATGTATCACGATCTTGATTGATTTGCTCAATAGTAAGTGAAGCAACAGTTAGACGAAGTTGACCGAAGATAATCTCCTTGGCCATTTCCTCAATCTGTGGTTGCTGCAATCCTAGTAGACGCTCGGCTGCATTTGCCATAATGTGAGATTCTGTTGACACACCAATAGTGAAGGTAGATGGAACGTTAATTCGAATGTTCTGCATTGAAAGAGCGTTCTTCAAGTCAATATTGATGGTTATTGGAGTCAAAGACAGGAAAGCATAGTCCTGAATCAATGGCCAAACTAATGCAGCACCACCGTGAATTGTCCGACTCGCCTTACCCTTATCGGTACGTCCATAGACAACCATAACCTTGTCAGGTGGACAGCGCTTGTACCTCTGCGCAAAGAAAATTACAATTGCAACCAAGAATAGTAAGGTTGCGAACATCATTATTGTTAGTAGTGCACCTGTTGTGGCCATAGCGATTGCTCCAAGCCTTCACACCATACATTAACCTAAGAAGGATTTGCCGTCATTGTCTAGAATAATTAATGACAAATGGCTATTATTCCTCACTTGAGGACGCACGTTCTACGACAAGAGTTGATGCAATAGTATCAACCACTTCTATGAAATCTCCTGTAGCAATCCCTTGTTCATCTTTTGACTTGGCATTGTAGGTCTTTAGCGCTCCACCCAATTGGATTTGGACTTGCCCTACTCCACCCTCTGGAATCCGTAGATAGACAGTACCCTTCTGCCCCACAGCATCGGAAATCTCAATATTTCCACTAGCTTCTAGGGCAAAGAAAACTTGGAAAATCTTCCCAGTACCATACATCGATGCAGCTCCAGCAACACCACCAACGCCGATTGCTAATGTATCTCCACCATCTGATTTTAATGTGTACAAACCTGCAAGTCCGAAGAACATCATGAAGGCCATCACACCTTGGAAAGTCATCGCATCAAATGATCCGTCTGAGCTCATCATATCCATTTCTAATCCGAATAATCCCTCAAATACACCTTCGGCAACTCCTCCAAGAAGCATTAGAATAAACCAAAGAAGAAATAGAACTCCTCCAATTAAGGCTGAAGCCGCGAATAATAATTCAAGTGAAGAACCAGCTTCACCGAACACAAGAGAAATCAAATCGAAGTCGTCTAGAGTTGCCATCAATCTTACGAGAAAGGCGAATGGCTTTCACCCCTTCGGCGGAAAATCTACTCATTTTTGATTTTTCTAAGTCGAAACCAATGGGCTATGGCCCTATCAAAATTTAATATCGGCCCTATGGCAATTCCCGTTATGAATGCTGTAAGAATTTTATTTGATGTTATAGACCAAATTATTAATGCAAATATCAGAATAAAGGTAGGAATAGCCATCCTTCTGATGAAAATTTGGTAACCACCAAGCATATCGTATGCAGGATTATTGATGACTCCATCCAGAGTGTCTTCGAAATTCCTTTTCCTAGACAAGAGCCTCTCCTCAGGATGATAGCCAGAATATTGCACTGATGAATGTTAGTACAATTGGTCCAGCATACCATAGGGCTTTGTTGACAGTAGGTCTTGTGTCAACAATTTCTAATTCACCTGTATGATCATTCCGCATGAGAGTAGATTTTTCAATCTTTGAATACGTATCAGTAAACTCCTTCTGGTGTCTAGCAATGAATATCAAAAAGTACAAGCCGAGAATTAATGAACTGCCACCAGTACCTTGCAAAATAATTGACAAGAAGTCAAGAACAGGATCTCCACCAACTGCACCAGCAACAAACAATTGAGCGAATCCTGCGAGGAACCAAATCAGTGAATCTACTCTAGCCATCAGTCCCTCGGTATACTAAGGTGACATGAATGCTTTGCCGTCATGTACTCTTCAAACTAAGACATTTACACAGATGTGCTCTGACCCGTTTGAACATCCCAGAGACGAGCATAGAGGCCACCTTTCTCGCTCAGTTCCTCATGAGTTCCTAATTCTGTAATCTTCCCTTCTTCTAGAACTGCAATCATGTCAGCATTCCTAACTGTTGACAAACGATGTGCAATTATCAATGTAGTTCGGTCTACAGAAAGATGCTCTATTGAACGCTGAAGAGCTGCCTCAGTTTCATTGTCAACATTACTGGTCGCTTCATCAAGAATTAGAATTGGTGCGTCCTTCAGAACCGCTCTTGCTATGGCTAAACGTTGACGTTGACCTCCAGATAGCCTATGCCCATCTTCTCCAATGTCTGTATTCCAACCTGAAGGAAGTTCATCTATGAATGAAGTTGCCTCAGCAATTCTTGCTGCTTCAAGCACCTCTTCTTCACTTGCATCTGGCCTTCCATACAGTACATTATCACGAATAGTCCCTGGAAATAATGTAGTGTTCTGTGAAACTAAGCCGATTGCACCTCTCAGAGATGAAAGAGTGAGTGCACTAACTTCATGCCCATCAAGTTTCACTGAGCCATTAATTGGGTCATGGAAGCGAAGTAGAAGTCTAACTAATGTTGTCTTTCCTGAGCCAGTTGAACCTACTAGGCCAACTGTAGCACCTGCTGGTATCTGTAGAGAAATATCATTCAGAACAGATTCTCTCTCGGGATATGAAAATTGGATTGAATCGAAGGAAATTGTTCCCTGAATCTCATTCAATTCTAAGTCGCCTTCCACTAGGCCAACTTCTGTGTCTAGTAAGTCAAGAACTCTTGATGTCGAGGCCATGGCTCTCTGGTAAAGATCAAATGTTTGTCCAAGACGAGTTAATGGCCATAATAATCGCTGGGTGATAAAGACAATTATCGAATAAGCACC
>JASMAJ010000210.1 GCA_030754395.1 Candidatus Thalassarchaeaceae archaeon
CGCCTTTGAGCTCTCAACCAATTGAGTACCGAGTAGATGTTTATCCTCTGCATGGCCAAGAGAATAACTCATCAATAACATTGAACCGCACCTATGAAATCGATTCTTTAGGACCTATGGTCATAGATAATAATATTCGCAAATATGACCACCTCCCACAATCCCTAACGCAAGAAATCAGGGTGGAAATATATGACCGCCCACTTCTCCCCGACCAGCTTTCAGTAATGCTTTGGCGAGATTGGGTGGATGATACAAATTATGATGGCATGCCTAACGGAACTGAATTCATTGAATACCATATGACACCGCCTTCAAATGTCGAACAGGCACGTGGAAATTACACATTTTACTTCGATGATACTGATGGACCCAATGGCGGCATTGTAGCAGGATATGTGGCTGGCTCTGATGCCGCTGGCAACCTCGTTATGGGTGGAGGTGGCCCAGGGATTGATGAGCAATTGTTCACTTACCAGTTGGCTCAAGATGGTGCCCCTTGGATTGTTGGCACTGGAGGTTTCTCTGACGGTCAGCGCTCTTGGTTACATCCCGCGACTCTCTACGAAATATCCATACCATTTGATGAGCCAAATGGTTTGTCCGATCTCGAAGATGTCAGATTCCAACTTGCCAGTAACTCAATTGTTGATTATTTGGAGGTCATCTGGAATGCGTCAACCAATCGCTGTAACGGAACAGGCAACTATCTTCTAGTTGATTCATGTCATATCCACGCAAGAAGCGGAGAAATATCTCCATTCACAACTGAATTAGAATTAAGGTTGCAATTCACCTTAGAGTGGGGATTACCACTTGAAAATGACCTTCGTAGGGCCCCGGCTATTACTGTACGTGACCGCGGCGGCGCTGAATCATGGCTTGAATTGCCCCAACTGCGTTGGCGCTTTTCTCCCAACTTGGCTATCCTGGGAGAAAGTGTAGTACTAGAGGCTGAAGAAGGTTCAGTGATTGGCCAAAGTGCTTGGGTAAGGCCCGAGACGGGATTGAACATTTCTGGCCAAGTGACATTTGTAGAAACTGGACTTAATCCTACATTACCATTTGATGTGTCAGTACTTCTCGATGGAGAGCGCACAATTATTTCAACGATGAACGGTTATTTCCTAGCCCCATTGGTAGCCCCTACCGAATCGAAGAGCCATGCACTTTCATTCGAATTGAGTGGCTTGCCACCCGAAGCAGTGGATGGGACAGATCCGACGACGTCGCTATTCTGGATTGAAGTCGATGGCAATGCGCCGAGCCCGGTGGATGTTGATGCTCCAAGAGAGGGTACAGAAATATCTCTCACCGATCTTTCATCAGTACAAATAGAACTGCTTCTTTCAGAACAAGAGAAATTGAACGTGGATACTCTTCAATTATTCTTCAAAATCTCCACGGTTAGCCAACCGAATGGCCCCTCACTGATTGAAGGTTCTGAACCCCTAAATGTCAGTGGCTCACCTGTCGGTCAATCAATATCTGTATCAGCAGTTATTGATGTAGCGAGTCGTCTACCGGATGATGCCTATCAAGAAGCCCTGATTCTATCAGTTTGGGTAAAAGGTAACGATATGGCGGGTAACGGGATGCAGTCATCAGTTCAGTTCAACAGTGGTTCTACTCCTTTCGTTTCGTGGAATATTGAACACCTTGTTGCTGACATTGATTTGACAAAATTGAGTTACTCAAGAAGTGGAGATCTTGATGTCGGGCAGACAACGATGGTAACTATTGAATTAAGAAATAGCGGACATGCTCCTGGAACTGCGAAATTACTTGCTTACGAGATAGGTCGTGATGGGGAGAACCGTTCACTGACTCCAGTCCCAGTATCGGTCGTGGTGCCAATGGGGGAGAGGGTTACTTACGACATTGACTGGATTCCTGAAGAAAAGGGGGAGAGGTGGGTAATCATTGCATTAGAAGATGGTTCTTCACTTGAGGGTGAACATATCAATATTTTAGGTGAAGGAGGAGATGATCCACTAGGAAGCGCCCTTCAAGATGTTCCGATGTCATGGATAGCAATCATAGCTGTTTTGCTATTGATTCTGACTCTTGTTGTGTCACTTGCTCTAAGAAGCGGTGGTTCCTCTGAATCAGCATTGGATGATACTGATGATTGGGATGATGATTGGGTTGATGAAGATACGCCAACTTCAACTTATGCAAGTCCATC
>JASMAJ010000211.1 GCA_030754395.1 Candidatus Thalassarchaeaceae archaeon
TTAGCCGCGGCTTCAATTTTAGCAGAAACACCACCAATCGGAAGCACTTCCCCACGAACAGAAAGTGATCCTGTCATTGCCAAATTCTGATCGATTGGTACGTTCTCAAATGCACTAATGATTGCGGTGGCCATTGTAATGGATGCACTATCTCCATCGACATTATGAGTTCCAGGGAATTGAACATGAAGATCGTAATCTTGGATATCTTTACCGGTTAGTTTCTTGACCACTGCACTGATGTTAATGACGGACTCCTGAGCAAGATCTGACAGACCTCCTGTAGCGATGACCTTGCCTGAGCGACCTTGTGCTGGAGTCACCATGGCTTCGACTGGCAGTACTACACCAGAGTAATCAGATAGACCTGAGTCAGCACCTAGAACCGCTAGACCGTTGACACGGCCAACACGCTCGCCTCTGTTAACCAGCATTGCATATTCTGATTGTCTCTCTAGATAGCGATCTGCAACCTGTTGTTCGAGAGGTTTAGCAATAGCACGAGCCCGGATTACATGCTCTGAACTGACTAAAGGCGCATTGTCCTCAGCAGCTAAGTCGCCAGAAATACGCACTAATCCACCAAGCTCTCTCAATCGAAGTGATAGTTTGCCTCTTCGTCCGCTGCGCCTCTGAGCTTCCTTCAAAATTAGCCCAATAGCCTTCTTATCAAAATGAGGGATGGATTTGCCAGAGTCCTTTTTCATCTCGTTACGAACCTCTTGAGCAATAAATCGGACTAATCTACGACGATTACGTTCTGAGTCTCGCATATCTGTATTGACATAGACCTCGTAACCATATCCTCGAATTCGGCTACGGAGTGCTGGATGCATATTCTTGATACTATCTAGATTTCCTGCTGCAACCAAAATGAAATCAGTAGGAACTGGTTCAGATTTCGTTAATGCCCCACTGCTTCGCTCAGAACGACCGGAAATAGACAGTGCTTTCTCCTGCATAGCAACAAGCAGAGCTTGCTGCTCCTCCATTCGAAGCATGCGAATTTCATCGATATACAATACGCCCTTGTTGGCACGATGCACGGCACCGGGCTCAACTCTTTCATGAGCTGGTGTCGCCAAATCTGCTCCTGATTGGAACGGGTCATGACGAACATCACCTAGTAAAGCGCCTGCAAGTGTGCCAGTTGCATCGATAAATGGAACTTCATCGTCCTTCAGGTGCTTGACGAGAAGTTTAGGGATATTTCCATCCTCTCCTGCTGTCAATCTTGTCCTCAAAAAGAAGTAACCAAAAACAAGGAGAAATGAACCGAAAATGAAAGTAAGAATTTCTCCCGTAGATAATGTAGCGAGAAGGAGGGCTGCCCCAACAACTAGTGCAATAAACAAAAGAGTTCGATTTGTCCTTTCTTTTTGTTGTTTGATATGAGCACGACGCTCAGAAATTATGCTTGATCCTCGGCCGGCTGGAACCGTTCTGATTCGAGGCTCATTCTCATCCTCATGATTTCTATAAACTAAGATGTCTTCCAATTGTTCTTTTGGAAGGAACTCTGTCATTGAGCGTGCAAGCATAGATTTCCCAGTTCCTGGTTCTCCAACCATAATGATATGACGGCGCTGCTCTGCAGCCTTCCGAACAATAATTGATGCCGCTTCTTGTCCAATGACTTGGTCAACTAAATTTTCAGGGATAGGGACTTCCTCTGTCGAGATGATATCTAATGATTCAGTCCAGTTCTCAACAGGGATGCTGCAGATAGGATCTTTATCCTCGGCAGCACCAAATGCAGCACCATCTTCCCATGATTCAAGAGGGTCAATAGGTCGCTCAGATTCCCCCATATGCATCTCCTCGGGATTAGTCCTGCACGTCGCACCTTCTTGAAGGTGAGTGAAAGGTGAGAGTGGGATTATGGCTCAAGTCGGCGCCTCAAATACTCAGCCCCATAGTAATCCCATTGCTCCATGGTCCAACCTGGTGGGAGGCCCTCAGGAGGTAATGGAGGGGACATTCCAATGGGCGGAGGAGGGATTTCAGTTCGTGGGTTCTCTTCTATACTCACATTTTGTTGATTTTGGTTATCAAGATATACCAAGTCGTTGTTCTGTCGGCGATACACAATAGTAATTCCAAGAGAAACAATAACAACAAACAGAAGGACGAATGCGATTAAACCAACAGTCCAAATATCTAGACTCTCATCTTGTTCTGTATATT
>JASMAJ010000212.1 GCA_030754395.1 Candidatus Thalassarchaeaceae archaeon
TATCGTCACAGATTTCGATTTCGATACATCTCATTTTTCCGATGAAAACGGATCACCTGTTGATCTGAATATTGAATTAATATATCAAAATGTAAGCCTCACTGAGGTAAACGTGACGGCTCTATTCCCTCAGCAGATGACCTTCTGGTCTTCTGAAGATATTCAGCCAGAATTTAATTTGGCTGGTGAATTATTATTCAAGTCAAGTAAGGGTCTAGAATCAAGTATGTATGAAATCTATCATTTTAATCCTGGTGTCACTACCCCTAGTAAAATATCTACAGAGCAAGAGTATCATGGATATCCCGGCCCCTCTCCAGATGGAACACATGTAGTCTTCAACTCACGTGTTGTTGACGAAGCAGGAATTCTCCAGATGGAAATATTCACTGCGAATATATCTACAGGAGAGACTTACAGAGTAACCAACAGTTCTTCTTTTGACGATTCTGGAAGGTGGGGCCCAGATGGTTCAGAAATTATTTTTTACTCGAATAGAGATGGTAGCATGGATTTATGGAAGGTATCTGTTAATGAGTCAGGGTTCCCATTAGAACCTCCTGTGAAAGTAATGGAAAGTGATGCAAGAGAACATTGTGGACGCTGGTCTTTTGATGGAAATTATATTGTTTATGAGGGTGATAAAACAGGAGTTAATCATCTATGGATGATTACTTCAGATGGATTAAATGAGACCCAGCTTACATTTGGTGAATACCAGAGTCGCTACCCTGCATGGCACCCTAGCGGCGATTACATTGTATACAACAAGGAAACTTCAACAAGTTCTAATTTATACATACTTTCCTTATTAGATGGCAAAACAAAAAGACTGACCATGCACCAAATGGGTGTTGATGCTCATCCAACATGGTCTGCTGATGGGAAATATATTGCTTTCCATTCAGATCGAGCTGGAAATTTTGATATTTGGATAATGGAGATTCCATTAACAATCTAACCAGATTTTTTACAGAATTGACGAAGAGTCTCCCGATTAATTTCAAGACGCATTTTGGTCCTATTTATTTAGAATCCATCAGGTAAATCCATCGGACTGAACAAGTGACCTGGACTAGTCGCTTCAGCCATTTGAGCCCTTAGACGCATCTCCCAATCTCTGAGTAAAGTCAGGGCCGAAATAAATGGGATTTCAGAGCCATTGATGATGGTCCTGATGATTGTGTCTAGGATATCCATACGATCTTCATCTAAGGCACTTAGCAACCTTTCCAAGGAGAATGATTCGATGGTCGGTGCTACTCCATCAATTTCCACAGGCCATGGTTCTGCGAGATTCTCTGGCAATATCTCGCCACTTTGAGTCGCTGCGGCTTCAAGTGACTCTTTCAGTGCCCGAATATACTTAGAAACTACAAGGGCAACTTCAACCACAGGTAGACTATATTGTTTGACGAAATTTACCATATTCTCCTGTAGAAACAATAGTCGTTCCTCGACAGGCTGGTCGGGACCGGGCATCTCACCCTCACCATTCATAATGACCCGAGAGAGTTTAGACAAATTAAATCAATGAGTCACATTTCAAGTACTCTTGTGTCATATCTAATTGGAGAAGCGCCATTGCCCCTTATACCATCTAAAATGTCATCCTCAATCTCAAATCGATCATTGAACCAATCTCCATCAGTATCCCATTTGGTAGGGTCAGTTCCATCTGCTATCTGATCGCCATCAATATCTATCAACCACCATCCAAATACGTATTCACCAAGTCGCGTATTTGGCAGGTGATACTGATCACCAACGATTCTATTGTACGAATCGGCCCAGACACCATTAACAATAACATCATCATCACTTGAATCCAACTGTTGATAATCTATATCATTATCATCAATGATTAATGCATAAAGTTGATTGGAATCATAAGATCCATCCTCATTGGCCATAGCATACATTCGGAAATAGTTAGCATTCTGGGTAGAACTTCCAGAGCAGATTCCGAGTAAATATTCGCGAAGTTGCCACCATTCGTTAATTATTTCTCCAGTACAACTACTGTTAATATTCTGAGCTCGCACTAGTGAAGGAGAAGAGAGAGTTGCATTTACTAATCCATAATATTCTTGGAAGTTGTTGTAAGGAATGTAGATGCAATTACCACTAGTGCAATCCCAACTACCATCATTATCTGCGTCTTGACCTGCATCACTC
>JASMAJ010000213.1 GCA_030754395.1 Candidatus Thalassarchaeaceae archaeon
TTAACGTCACGTTCACTCAAGTTGGAACTTCAGGGCAACCCTCTTTTGCCATTGGGAAATTAATTATCTGGCATCCTATCGGCTTCATGATTCAAGAGTGGGAGGTCAATATGACCATCTCCGGGGGTCAGTCATATAGGGCTGAGTTTTATTGGACTCCTAATGCAGCTCATAGTCAAATTGATGAGGATGGAAACCTCGTTGGAGGAATTATCCTAAGGGGGTTAGTTGATGGCGGTCTGGCTGATGATAATTCCAATAATAATCAGTTAGATTATCAAATGCCCGTCGCTATCTGGAATGATGAGATGGATAACGGAATTTGTGGAGATGTTGATGGTGATGGATTAGTCGACTGTCCTAATCAACTCAGTTATGGAAATCCCATCTGGGTTTCTACCGGATACGATTCGGATGGCACAATATCGGATTACCCTGATTCTTTTGGTCATTGGCGAATGGGTGAAAATTCTAGTGCGATAGGTGAGCGCCATTGGCGAGTTTCTCGCCCAGGTTCAGACTATGCCAGTAACAGACAGGATCGTCTATGGTGGGGATGGCTTTCTCCTACAGATACTTGTGACGATCAGGGTCATGGTTTTGGTTACGGCAATTATGATTCGCTGGTTTCGACAGTCTATGCTAATAATTTCTGTAAGGTTAGTATCCCGGGTTATGATTTCCTTACTCTACAATTGGTTACTAACGCATGGGGTGAGATGGGCGAAGGTGATCTAATTCAAATTGAACTTGACCCCTCATCTTCGAGTTCTGGAAACAAAAATTTCACTTATCCATCAACTGGTTTATCTAGTGTTGAAGGAGATTGGTCTCAATTAATCTGGGATATGGCCGATACTCTCCCTAATGCTGCCTACAACTTAGCTTTCCGTTTTAATTCAGATAGCTCCATTGCTACTGAAGGAATCCATCTAGATGGCTTCATCATGTTTGCTATCGAGAAAGTACCTGAGTATACTTTGGATCTTGAATGTGATGACATCCTACCAAACGCTTACATTGTCATCCCTGATGATCCCGAACCTCCCGTTCTTCATTGTATAATCCATAATAATGGATACATTGATATTGAGTTGAAATTATATTCCGAAATTGACAATATTTCTTGGATGTATGATGATGCAATTCGTATTGACTCAAATAATCCAACAGATCACGATAACTATGTCAAGACTAATTCCATTAAGGCTCTTAATTCCACCGAAGTTTGGTTCAGTCTTGATATTCCTGATGGAGCCGGTGTTGAGGAATTAATGTGGTATATCCACATAGGTGATGGCGTGACAAATTCAACAAAAAATTACCTCAATCTTCCTGTGGATGTCGAATCATCATATTCTGCTTATTTGACGCAGGCACCTCCATATTCTAATCCCGCCCTTACTCTTCTTCCTGGTGATAGTGGGACTGTTCCAATGACCCTAAAAAATACTGGGAATAAGATTTCTTCTTGGGATCTTTCAGCCACTTTCTCTGATAATAGTTGGAGTTCTAGCAATCTAAAATGGTTAAATGAATCCGGTATTGAAATTAGTAGTATTCACACAGTAATTAAAGAAGTGCATGACTTGAATGTTCATTTGACTGCTCCTGAAAATATCTTACCAGGAACTTATGCTATTAATCTTCTTGCGATCGGCGCACCTCCGGCAGAAACGCAGTCTTCTTGGGTAATTTATATCGAAATTCCAATTTTTCATAATTTGGAAATCACTCCCGAAAATACTCATCTCATGTTCCCTGCTGACGGAAATATGAGGATGATAGAGATTGAGTTAACTAATTTAGGAAACACCGAAGAATCATTCGATTTGAGTGTTGATACTGATTGGAAACTTGATGTTCATTTCGCCGGTGAACAGACTCAAGGAATTGATTCATTTGGGGGGGACACTCGAGTTCTTTTGTTATTCCCAATGCCACATGGAATAACTAATGATACATATCAAATTTTGATTCAGGCTACAAGTAGAAGCGACCCCAATTATTCCAAAGGGGTATTCATATATCTTACAGTCAGTGAAACATATCTGATTGAGGTTCCGGACCTAGATTTGACAACTGAAGTTTATCGTGGAGGTGATGATCCACGAACTCTAAGGTGGGAGATATGGAATCATGGTAATAAG
>JASMAJ010000214.1 GCA_030754395.1 Candidatus Thalassarchaeaceae archaeon
ATCAACTCCACAATTCCTAGTTCTTGCTGGATTAGCTGCAGATGTAGAAGACAAAGGCATTCATGTTATCTGTGCCGATTCAGGAGTTAGGGGGGGACTTGAAGCAATTGACATTCCAGTTAGTAGAAATCAACCTGAAGCTGGAATGATTGGAGTGGCGGGATTATTAGTCTCTTTATCCCCTATCCATAACGTACCTGCGGTAGCTCTTGTCGCAGAAACTGTTGGAGCCAGCGCAGATGTAATTGCTGCTAATCGGCTTGCAAATTGGATTGAACAAGCGTTTGAGCTTCCTCTCCAGCTAGATTTAGATTCCACAGAACAAACCGCTCGTAAATTGTTAGAGAGTGTTGAGGTCTCAGGTACTATTGAAGATCATCTTGGACTTGCTGCAGAATCCGACGACTTCTATGTCTGAGGTGAATAAATGAAAGCACTGCTAGGTAGCGGAGGAATTCGTACCGAAAAAAGAAGAAGCCTTTATCGGGATTTGATGACAGAAAACTTTGATGGCTGTAAAAGAGTTATTTTCGTTCCATTCGCAAGTCATGATTACGATGGATACACAACCCGTATGCGAGAATCTTCAGAGGACCTAGGTTACGAACTCATAGGATTACATGAGTTTGAAGACCCTCTATCTGCAATAGAGGCAATGGATGGCATATACGTAGGAGGAGGCAATACTTGGCTTCTAGTAAAAGAGTTGCATAAACAGGGTCTAATCGAGCCAATTCGAGAAGCAGTTCTAGAAAGAGATGTTCCTTATGCAGGAATTAGTGCAGGTGCGAATGTAGCCTGTCCTAGCATGCAGACGACTAATGATATGGCGATTACAATGGTGCCGTCATTCGATACCTTTGGAATCGTCCCCTTCCAAATTAACCCTCACTATCATCCAGGAGGTATTTGGTACCGTGAGGATGAGGAAGGAGCAATTGTTCAACACTTTGGAGAGACTAGGGAGCGAAGAATTAATGAATTTCATCAGATGAATGACACACCTGTCATTGGATTGTATGAGGGGGCATTCCTACGATGTACAGATAACAACTACGAATTAGTTGGTAACAAAGCCGCAGTAATTAGAAAAGGAGAAGAGACAATTACCTATGATCCAGGAATAATCCTTCGTAATGACCTAACCACCGCTTGAGACTACTATTAACTCCAAGGAAATATCAGACTCGATTCTTGATGTATGAGGCACAATTGTATTATTATGAACAACAAGAACTGTAGATGCGTGAATATCTAACTGATTTAACAACTCAGATATGGTCATTGGATTCTCTGATTCTACTGAGAGAGCCTCTCCTTCGTGATTGACCTCGATTCGCATGTTACTTGGCAGAACAAGTCAGACTTATGACCAAATCGCTGGTGGGCAGGCTGCTGCCGAGATCGCATAGCCCGGTATTGCGGTGGATTCGAAATCCACTGTCCCTTGGACGCGGGGGTTCAAATCCCTCTCTCGGCGCCACTTAGAAATCAGGGTTATCTTCAGCATCCGAGATAATCACAACTTTGGTGCCTGGACCGATTTTGACTTGAGGACGACCACTCCATTCTCCTTTCTCACCATTGAGAACGGCTATGGTATCGCCTCGTTGTATCGCCGCGGCACTAATTGGAATGAATTGTTTGAAGGCAACAATTGCAGCTGACCCAGTGGCATCGAGTAGAGTAGCAGCCCAGCGAGCAGTACCTACTCCGTCGGGGAATGCATCGATTGACCATACACGACCTATGACATTAACGCGTGTTTCAATTTCTACAACGGGTTCAGATTCATCTTCACCAGCAATGCTGACTTCTGATTTCTCATCTAAATTCAATTGGACTTCGCCTCGCCATAGACTGGGAAGAGCATTTGATACACGAACCCGGGAACCTTCTACAAGACCTCTAGTGATTTTCTTTGGCCCGCCATTATATGCTGGTTGAACCTTAGCGCGATCATATCCGTCCTGCAAACGAAAGTGGAGTTTAATTGTTCCATCTTCAATAAGTTCAGGACCAGATAATCCCACTACCTGACCTATCGCATCAACTCGAGGTTTAATTTCTCCAAGAGGAGTTATTGGCCATGCATGCCCAAATTTCTCAAATCGTCTTTCAGTAGT
>JASMAJ010000215.1:0-264 GCA_030754395.1 Candidatus Thalassarchaeaceae archaeon
CTCCTTGAAAGTGCAAATGCTGCATACCAGACTGAGAGAGATCCATTGAGTCACGTAGAATGACTCCCTCGCCACAAGAAGGACTTTCAATCCAAACCTTGTTATTTCCCGAACCTAGCCCATAACACTCCCCCTTGGCACTTTCATTATCAGGAGCTGTCCAATTCAGAACAATCGAAGAAGAAACATCTGCATTAGAGCTGGCTCCACAAGATTGGAGTCCAACACATAAATTCCCACGTACATCAAGAGAAGTTCCATTTG
>JASMAJ010000215.1:274-2117 GCA_030754395.1 Candidatus Thalassarchaeaceae archaeon
CGGTTCTATAATCAATTTAGCACCAGGAGAAACAGTAACATCACCTGTTAGCTGATGTTGGCCACTCCATACCTCTGTTCCTGTAATAGAGCCACTAGTGGTCTCGTTTGAAGCCATAACGGGATAAGCGGGCCCTAACAGGGCCACCATAGTGCTAGAAATCATCAGAAAAACAAGCATCTGACTTCGTGTTCTATCACCTATCATGGCTTTGGGGGTACTACAGCGGATTTAATTACAGTGGTGACAAGTGTGTGGAACACAATGATGAGCATTTGGAAATTAAAACAAAAAAAGGAAAGTTATTGGTTTAATTCAAATGCAACATTCTCAGACCAGCCAACGACATTTAATTCGCCATATCCGTTTTTCAGGTCATGAGATGAACCTGAATTCATAGCAGAATTAGCTAAGGCACGCTTAACAAGAAACATCGCCTTTTGATCAATTCCTCCATTATCGCCTCGAAGTTCATCGCCATGAATTTCAAGAATTATTGCTAGAGCAGATGAAACAAGAACCGTTGAATCAGAAGTTCCACTTGAATAAGCATAAGATGGTTTTATTGATGTGGAAACAGTCGAATAAATCATCACCCCTGGTGCTGTTATCTCTGGCTTTTGATTGGGATATTGGCGAAGTTCTCCTGTATTAGGATCCTGTTCTGAACCAATTGAACTATTTCGCCATACTTCACCATTTCTTGTTGTAGCACCAACTGCAATAACGCGCTCAATATTAGCAGGGGTAGACACATCATTAACTGAAGAATCAATTCCATTATTTCCTGCAGCGGCCACAACAAATACTCCTGCATCCAGTGCCTCATTAACGGCCACTGAAGTTTCAGACTCAAAACCTCCTGTACTTCCATCAGGATCACCTCCAAGACTTAGGCTGATTATATCGACATTCTGAGAAATCCAACACCAACGAATAGCACTTGCGACGCTATCAATCTGCCCTGCAGATCCGTCTGGACCTAAAGCAATTGCAATTGATACGGAAACTTCGGGCGCTGCACCGATGTAGGTTTTATTCGCTAACATCAATCCTGCCATTTGAGTGCCATGAAAATTACTACCAACATCTCTAACATCATCATTCGCCTCAATATAGAAATCTCTAAACCCTACTAAATCTACTCCTGAAAATTCGATATGATTTATGTCAATACCAGTGTCTACAATGCATACATGTACCCCCTCTCCAAAGAAGCCATCTGATTGTATTTCTCTAAATCCTGAATTTACATAGGCCCACTCTGAGTCAGGTAGAATCGGAGCAATGTAGGCTTGAATCCAAGGCCATGAGATAAGCAACAAAATAGTCCCAATTGAGAACGACACTGCACCCCACGGCCAAAGAAATTCTTTCATCGGGCCTACTGGCCATCTCAACTCCCTAGCTTCTTGGTCACTAACTCCATAGGCAACACCGGGATAACCTGGTGCATCGGGGTCAACAGCAGTCAGAAGCCTAGTTTCTTCTGGCTCGGGCATCAACTCAAGATGTTCTATGGCCATGTCCTCGTCGATTCTCCTGCTATTCCATTAATGAGAATTTGTGTTATTAAAACTAATTATTACAACTCTCAGAATGGAGCACCAGGTCGTCGGGAACCGCCTCTTGTAAGATACCAACCTGCCAGAAGGAGCATTGCAACAAGAACCCACATGATTGAACTAGTGGCAGTAGAGTCATCTACTGCTGGAGATTTCATAGTATACCTCTTTGGATCAAATCTTTCAGATTCTTCGCTGACATCATCGCCCTCTAGGATAAAATCAATCCAAATATCATCTGGTTGGTTGAATGAGGTCATATCAAGATCTATGAAAAC
>JASMAJ010000216.1 GCA_030754395.1 Candidatus Thalassarchaeaceae archaeon
TTCACACCTCCTCCCGAAAGTGATGGCTGATTAATTGAATAAATCAATGCTCCTTCAGTCAAGTCCCATATCTCGACTTCATAAGCGCCTGAATCTAATGATGCCTGGTTTTTCCAATAAGCTTGAATTAGAACTGCGTCACCTTGCAGTGGAGAGGGGACAGAGGTTGAAAGAGAACCGTCAAAAACTGCAAGATCAATTACTTTTTGCTCCGAAATTATACCAGAGGCAACGAGAGAATATTTCTGACTCTGCCCACCTGCGTGACCCACAATAATTGTCCATACACCATCCTGATTACTACTGATTTTTATGCGCTCGACATTGTTTAGTCTGTCCAAAGTGCCACCAGATGTAGAATAACCATTCAAGAAATTATTCCCGTGATACTCAGTCCCGTCTGGAGCTATAGCAGTTAAGTCGAGATCATTAACTATTTTTTTGGCAGTTTGATTAGAAATTAAAGAAGATTCTTGATCGACCCAAACTAGAGATAAATCCATCTCGGAAGATGAATCAAGATCAAATTGGTACAGGAATGAATGACCTGGCTCAAGCTCTCTTGAATCGTCATAAAAAAGGTTCAGAGGTGTGGAGGCATCTTTTGGAGAAATAGAATTCGAAATATCAATTTGCCCCCATCCTTCACGAGAATTTGGTATATCAGGGACTCCTAAATCTTCAGCACCATTAATCACTAAGGCCTTTATCAAATCAGATCGAGGTTCATTAATCCCTGCGCTTTCTCTAAGATATTGACGAATCTGAGCAACACCACCAGCTGCTACAGCAGTTGCCATGGATGTTCCATTAAGAGCCATGTATAGAGGAGTAGACGCCCCATCATGAGTGGCTGATGAACAAGAGGTACCTTGAGTACTGGATGCTTCTTGAGCACGAGCAGAACAGAGCATTACACCAGGAGCCACTACATCGGGTTTGATTCGACCATCTAACGTTGTTCCAGAAGATGAAAATTGGGGGACTGCCCCAATCGATTGAGTTCCAAAAGCTCCAGTAGAAGAAGCACCAACTGTAAGAACGTTTTTTGCAGTACCTGGAGATGTAACCGAACTTGACCCATTATCTCCTAAATCTCCTGCTGAAAACAAAACAAGGAATTTAGGATTGTCGACTACAAATGTGTCGATATCCCTAGAGTCGGTTGAATATTGTCCTAGATTGAGTTCATTACCCCATGAGTTGGTCTGTATTAGAGCCGAGTTTTGCCATGAATGAGCGAACATTTCGTACAATGAACCCCAACGTGCTAATATTCCTGATGAATCGACTTCAAGTTGGTAGAAATGGAATGTGGCTGCAGGCACCATTCCTTTGGCATTATCATCACCATTACCGTCACCCAAAATAGTCGCTGTCACATGAGTCCCATGACCCGAATTCATATCGGCTGCTGAATTATCAGGGCCGAAATTATTGAAAATCCCTCTTATTCGCCCATCAAAATCTCCATGATCAGAATCTATTCCAGTGTCAGAGATTCCAATCACTTCACCATCACCATTTAGAGAAAATCCTGAATCAATAGATGCCTGGTCCACACCGGCAATGCTAGATGCATTAGAATTGTGAATTGATAAAATTGAGGCATATTGAATGTGTAAAATTCGTCCGTCCATTGCAAGAATTGGGATCCAAAGAGCATCTACAGATTCAAGTTGACAGAGATATGAGTCACATATACCAGTAGGATTTCTACTAGATGTAATAGACTCTAAGTCCGTGGCTAGATCAATCAGTTCGTTCTGATTCAGATCAGGAGCAGGAGTTATTTCTAGATTTACAGTAATCGAAGCGCGTCCAGAAATATCCGCAATCTCTGGACTAACTCTCCATGCAATAGGCAGATGACCAACCCAACGAACAAACTCATTTGAATTCAAATTCGAAAAAATCACATTGTGGTCACTGTTTTCGGGTGTTCTGACTAAAATTGCATCATCAGGGAAAAAATCAATAAAATCTAATTTTTGCTCCTTCACAAAATCTAGGACGCCAGATAAGTCTGGAGAATTAGATTGAACGATAACAAACCCAGTTCTCTCCAGAGCCTTGGAATCATAAAGATTCTCAGGACCCAAA
>JASMAJ010000217.1 GCA_030754395.1 Candidatus Thalassarchaeaceae archaeon
AAGTGGGCAAAATTGGGCATTTATGGCGTCGTGATTAAATCAACAAGCAGTCTCACGCCACATCAATCAGCGCACAGGCGCTTGCATAATTGGTGAAAAGATGACTCCTGAAGAGGCTGGTACACTTTTTGCAGTGATGTCACTTCTGTCTGGCATCACAGGAGCAGGACTATTGGCATTCATAGCAGCTGCTCGTAACTCTGAACCTTTGGCAGAAAAATTACTTGAACTGAGAAATGAGCACTCACAAGGAGCCTTATTCTTAGCTGGTTTTGTAGCACTGTTTTGCATGATGGCAAGCCTCTACCTATCAGATGTTGCTCACTTCATCCCATGCAAACTATGTTGGTATCAGCGAATTATCATGTATCCGCTGGCATTTCTACTATTGTTTGCAGGCTTTAGAAGCGACTTTGGAATCCGCGTCTATGGTTTAGCATTGTCAGGATTCGGTGCATTCATCTCGATTTACCACTATCAATTACAGTTGAATCCTGATCAACATTCACCATTCTGTTCCGCATTTGAATCATGTACAGTTCAATATCTGAACAACTTTGGATTCATGAGCATTCCACTCATGGCACTGATGGGCTTCCTCTTCATCTTCGCCCTTCTTCTATTCGCCAACGACTCAAAAACTGAATTAGATTCAGATAATAACGAAGAAGAGTGAGATTGCTCCGAAAGCCTCAGTTCTTGGAATCCCAAGTGCCATCTGAATGTGAGTTGTACAATAGATGAAACTGGTAGAGTGTTACGATGTTGGCAGCTACTAGAATTAGGCACAGAGAGCATATTGCAGGAGCTTCTTCAACCCTTACTAGATGAACCACTAACATCACTAGAGCAATCAATGTACCAATTATGGCACCAATTCGACCGAGTGAGAGGAAGGATTCATTCGTTGACCAATTAGGTTCAAGATGAATACTCAAGGCAATGAAGATGAGCAGACTGAACCAGAGTACGAAGAATAATCCGAACTGCAAATTGGTAAATGGAATGGTGTTAAATGCGTGTTCTGAAAGAGCGCTAGCACAACCACTACTAGCCGCACACAAAGATGTTTGGCCAATTACTTCTTGTCTTTGAATAATCCATATCCAAACCGCTGAAATCAACCCACCGGAAATGGAGGAAAGTGTGCCAACTAGCATTCTTCTACTAACAGGCTCAGATACTAAGTTTGACATTCCAAAACTTTTGAAATATGGACGTGTTGCTTCAAATCTAGATACTGCTCCAAAAAGAACAGCAAAACCAGCAAAAACGGTTGCGATAGTAGTTGATAGAATCATAATTTTCACTCCCCCGGAATTGGTAGTAAAGTAAAGAGCGCTTGACCAACCTCTACATCCTGATGCTGTGCTTGGTTCCATGCAACCGTTCCATCTGGTTGAATGATGGTGTAACTTGGAGTTCCTTGAACACCCCAAGTATCCATATAGTCACTTCTAAGGTCATCAAAATAAGTCCAATTATGAACTCCACCATCTCTAGAAGAACAATCAGTACTACCCCCATTACACCCATTTAATGCAATCTTATCTTGGAAAGCCACCACCTCTTCTCTAGATGATTCATGATTTTGCATATTGAGGCTAACTGCAACACTAATGATATTCACCTGATCACCAAATGTATCATGAATCAAGGACATCTCTTCAGCCTTCACCCAACAATGGCCACAGTCAGTATCCATGAATATAATTAGAAACCACTTTGCATTGGGATCTGAATCATTAGTCCAACCAAAGTCTATTTCATCATAGAGTTCGAAATCTACCCATGTAGATGAACCTGACATATGTACCTCCCCTACCAAGTTAGGAGCCAACTCACCTTCATTGGGACCT
Source organism: Candidatus Thalassarchaeaceae archaeon (assembly GCA_030754395.1). Classification (GTDB taxonomy): domain Archaea; phylum Thermoplasmatota; class Poseidoniia; order Poseidoniales; family Thalassarchaeaceae; genus MGIIb-O1. The sequence goes on from JASMAJ010000217.1 coordinate 1,860, forward strand.
ATTACTGGTGTTTCAGTAAATAGGACAACTGCCAACATGATGAAAGTGAGTACACCTGCGGTCACGAATCCAGAAGTTAACCTAGCATCCCCGTCCTCGTCCGCTCTCAAATTACGCCTTCTGATTCCTTCACTCATCATCAATTCCAATCTCCTCCATCAAAATCTGAGCGGTGTGCCTCACGGCGCCCTCAGAATTGTATTTTGTAGAATAACCTGCATTATTCATTAGAGT
>JASMAJ010000218.1 GCA_030754395.1 Candidatus Thalassarchaeaceae archaeon
CTTGGAGAATTGTCCACCAGCTAACATGAGATATTCCATGGCAGGAACATTATCTTCGAGATGCAAATCACCGGGCCGAGGCCTCAAATCGTCATCCTTAGATATTTGTGAATCAGTATGGTTCAATGCCATAATAATTGAAGGCCAAATTACTGTGTGGAACGGAATATTGTCCTTGCCTAAGAAATATAGATGGCGTGGCTGAGTCCCATCATCGGAATTCTTCCACCACCGCATCCAGGCATTTTCGCCATCTGGATGGCTTGAAATTGCGTGTTCTGCTGACCAGATTCGCGCACACGTGTAGTAACCTTGAACCGCTTCAAACCAGACATAAATGCATTTGCCGCTCCATTCGTCTCCAGATAGTGGCAATTCAATCCCCCAATCTAAGTCGCGGGTTACTGCACGTGGTCGTAAACCCATATCCAACCAGTTTTTTGTCATTGAACGAACATTGGTTTTCCATACAGGCCAGTTATCTTCAGCATGTAGTTCAAGTGATTTTTGAAACAAGTCTAATCTGAAGAAGAAATGTTCAGTATCCCTTACTTCAATTGCAGCTTCAGGATTCATTATTGAACGCGGTGAGGTCAATTCATTAGTTTCGTAAGTAGTTCCACACTCATCACACTGATCACCTCGAGCAGAATCATATCCACAACTAGGGCAGGTTCCTTCGATATATCTATCAGGAAGGAATCTGCCACGCCCAGCATCTCTAAATTCGTAGTATTGTTGCATGGTTTTCTGTTCAAACATCCCAGCATTTAGCAATGAAAGAAAATTTTCTTGTACGAGTTCTTTATGTCTAGGATCTGATGTTCTGTTGAAGAGAGCCCCACCATATTCTACTCCACGATGGTCAATATTAGGCTCCCATGCACACCCTAAATCGAGTAAAGCTTGTTTGTTTATGGCGTGGTACTTGTCAACAATCTCTTGTGGTCCAACACCTTGTTGTTCTGCTGTGACAGTAATTGGGGTACCATGTTCATCACTACCACTCACAAGTAGAACCCTATTGCCCAAAGCTCTCTCGAATCTCAATTGTATATCTGGAGGCAGGTAACAACCTGCTACATGCCCTAGGTGTAGTGGGCCATTGGCATAGGGCCAAGCAACACAGATGAGGACATGCTCAGGTTCATCCACAAGTAACCGGCACATGAGGTTGTTAATGGCAATTACCTTGAGTAGTATGGTCGAAAACCCCTTGTGAGTAGGAAAATGATAGCAATCGTTAGTTAATTTCAAAGGCTAAGCATTCGTGCCTATGCTGCCGTGCGAACTATTCGCCGATGGAGATAGGACCCTAAATGAGTTACACGCTCCTCATCACGTTTGCCTGTGTGGCGATAGGCGTTTCCTTTCTATGTAGTATCCTTGAGGCAGTATTACTTTCCACTTCATTGTCTAATGTTGCAATTATGGAAGCTGAGAAAAAAAGATTTGCACATCTATGGCGCAAATACAAGACTGAGCCAGAAAGACCGCTTACTGCTATTTTGACACTAAATACAATTGCACACACCGTCGGCGCTCTTGGAGTTGGTACTGAGGTAGCAAAATTGTATGCCGATAGTTCCGACCTTGACATGATAATGGGAATTGCGTCAGCACTTTTGACTTTGGGAGTATTACTGTTCTCAGAAATTCTTCCTAAAACAGTCGGCACAATATATTCAAAAAAATTAGCAATACCATCTGCATTTATCTTGCAAGTACTCATCTATACTCTCATTTGGATTGTTGCCCCTATTGAATGGACAAGGAAGCTCTTCCCCGTTCCTGAGCAAGAAACGGTTTCCCGCGAAGAACTAGTCGCCTTAATTGATGTCGCTGAAGAAGAAAAGACGATTGAATCAGACGAGGAGGAAGTCATTCACAATCTACTGAAATTGAGAGACATTAAAGTTAGTGATGTGATGACGCCTAGGGTAGTTCTTTCTTCAGTATCTGCAACACGTACTGTTCTTGAGGTCTTGGAAGAAAAACCTATCATGGTCCACGGTAGAATGCCAGTAGAAGGGAAATCCATCGATGATGTTCTCGGATTAGTTCTTAGAAGTGATATTCTTAGAAAGGCTGC
>JASMAJ010000219.1 GCA_030754395.1 Candidatus Thalassarchaeaceae archaeon
TGCTTTTTCAATTTCTTTTTCGCTAATTGGCCCATCAAATTCATTATTGGGGACAAAAGGTGGTGTTGTCATTGATTCCTTATGTAAATTTGGAACTGTAGGCATTTTTTCGGGAGCCGCTCCCGCTGTAAATTCTCCAATATGAGGTGCATCCAATGGATCCCATCCAACACCGTTCCACACCCAGCCTCCATCTTCTGATATTTCTCCAACCATGTTTACTCGAATCGCTAATCGTTGATAGTATATTTGATTAATAATAGTTATAATTACGATTTCTTAATTGTACAATGTTTATTCCCATTATCTACAGTGAAGCAAAGGGTTAGTGTATAACACCGTTTGATTCAGAATTGGTGAATTAATGGGCTTTCAGTGGGCCCTTTCATTGCCTAGCCACTAAGATACCCCTTGCGTGGCCTCCAAAACCCAGCGACTAATTTAGTTATTAGTAGACACCTCTTAGCACATGATGATGCGAACCGCCTCGTTGCTGATTTGCTTGGTGATGCTAGGCGCAGGCGCCTTTTCAGGCTGTATATTACCGGATGGTAGCGATGTCGAGATAACAGACGATACAAATCAAAAGCATTTCTGCGGTGTTCGAGATTATAACTTGATCAGCGATGATGGGGGGTGGATATGCCGTGCTCTTCCAGAATTCAGCCTGCTTAACAATGACGGAGTTCGCTTTGGAATGGAGTGCACATCAGGAACGGTTGATGAATTGCATAATGGTGGAGAAATACGTCATTGCAATCTATACAATCAAACATCAGGCGAGAAAATTGAAATGGATTGGGTTGCATATTTCTCGGCCCCCTGGTGTACCCACTGCGAGACGACTCTCGATGCTTATGATCGAGCGATGTTTCCTGAGATAATGCTAATTTTTAACATAGATTCGAACGAGGAGTTCAGCAACATGAGCGAATGGAAAGAGACTGCTGAACAGCGACTCAATCGCAGTATTGACCGGCCATTCATCCACGCGCCAGAATTAGCCACCGAAATGAATGTGAGTGGAATTCCAACAGTTCTCTTCATCGATAGTCATGGGATGATAATCGATTTCACTTTGGGTGAACAGACTGATGTGCACGAACTCGAGAGGAAATGGGGCGACCTTACAGGCCGAGAGATGTCTCATTACGATGATTTGGATTAATCATTTTTGCAGACGCTAGCCTCTGAAGTGGCCCACTGCAACCCCTTCCAACTATCAATTATCGGGTGTTGACAAATCTTCTTGTATGAATATTCGCAACTCTTCAGAAATATTTCCCTTTGTGACAATCAATTCAAATGTCGATGCATTAATCTCAAATCTTGCAGTATCATCAATTTCACCTAACCACATTTGTAGCGGTAAAGAATCGTACTTTTGAGATGCAGAAAGTGCTTTTGCATTGGTGAAGAAGTAAATTTTCTGGCTTCCCTGGATTGTTCCTTTGTCATTCTCTCCATGGAAGAATGTTGGTTTGTCTGTTTTCGTAGCTTGAAAATACCAACCATCCAGCATTTCTGAATTCAGAAATTCGTCGCTTGGTTCCCACTGTCTTTCTTCACATTTGTCTTCTACCATTTCTGTGCCCCTATAACATAGTATTAATGCCGCTTTAAATACTAACATATCTTTCTATAGGGTACCGAATGAAACGTACACGTTTCAGAGGAGTCCCCTTGCGAATGGCGGAACATAGGGTGTGGTTTAGACAAGTTTTTTGAGGCTGAAATATTAACTCACTTCGACCTAGAAAACATCATAAGAGAATATTTGTCTTGGAATTACATGAAGAACCACCCTGTGACCTTTCTAATGTGTACGATGATGATTACCGTCACCCTGTCGGGGTGCCTTGGTAGCGATGAAGGAAATACCGGCTCGGAGCATTTTCTTGAGTGCAAACTGATTGACATCAATCCTGGAAGTAGTGATAGTAGCCCAGGCGGTTTCAGCGTCATCAATGAAGTAGTGTACTTCACCGCTGATGATGGTATCCACGGTGTGGAACTGTGGAAGACAGATGGGACTGAATCAGGCACGGTGATGATCAAGGACATCAATATTGGACCGAATGGAAGCC
>JASMAJ010000021.1 GCA_030754395.1 Candidatus Thalassarchaeaceae archaeon
AAATCTAATCTCTGAGATGTTGCTGTCAAATCACCTTCAAGATATCCTACGCGGTCCACCATCCGGTCACGTTGGCTCAGAACTTGTTGATGCCTCATCCACAGAATCCAAATCGATAGGGCGAGGAATCCATACATGGCAAGTATGGCCATAGTGGACTGTTCCATCGCTCTCAGCGGACCTGTGGCCCTTTTGATGCCTTCGTCTGCTAAGATGGGTTACGTAGCCATTCTAGGCGGGACTACGTCCCGCCGAAGAATCGGTTCAAGATATGTTATCACAAATCTTTGGCTGAGAATGCTTGGACTCCACTTTTCAGAGTGGTAGTCCCAACAGTCTTGCCTAGCACGTTGCTGATTCCAGCGCCCGATGCTAGTTCGAAAATTCGATCATTTACCTTGCCTGCGAATACCAAACCTGTGGCACCATCGGAATCCGCTAGTGCGGCTTCAAGGCCTGAGGCGCCGACTGGGTCGGTGCCTGAGCCATCCTCGAGGACAATGATAGCTTGATTTCGCTTCAAGCCATCTAGCATTTCAGCCCAGCCCTTGACGTCATCAGGAGCTTCAAGAGCTGCAGAACCACGACCCACTGAGGCATCGTCTTCTTTCGCTATTTCGGCTTGAATTCGGGAAGTTACTTTTCCAGCAGCCTCCTTCTGATTTAGACACTTGGTGACAACTTTGCCCTCAAGATGTTCGACTTCACGGCTCTGTGGTGCAATTGCAACATGAGTAAGTGACTTGCCTAAGCTACCACTGATTTCCATTAGCAAGAGTTTTCCGCCACGGTCGCCATCTAGGAAGGCTGTAACATTCTTCTTACTTTTTGCTAATTCGACTAATTCCGGCTTAACGCCAGAACCCATCATTGCTATTGCATTCTTGATACCGAACTTCAGCAAATTACGTACATCATTTCGTCCTTCGACGATAATGATTGCTTCTGAGTTTTTCACATTGGGTCCAGCAGTCATTCCATTGATTTCGATCTCTGTATCGACCGTAAGCACGGAACGTACCTCATCGAGGATGTTTCGCGATTCATCAGAACCTGCCTCAATCATACTCATCAACAGAGATTTGGCTCTGTCAATGACTGTGTCTCTCTTGGCTGAGTTCACATTCTCTATCCTTTGTACGCGAATAATCGCCTTACATGGACCAATTCTATCGATTGTTTCCAGTGCCGCACCGATTACAGCGGTGCTGACCTGGTCTATTGACGATGTGAGAATAATTTCACCCTTCACTCGTCCTTTGTTATTGTTAAGATTCACATCGACGTGGCCGATGCGTCCGGTTCTCTGCAACTTTCGAAGTTGAAGTTCCTCTCCAAGCAGACCCTCGGTCTGACCAAAGATTGCCCCGACGACATCTTTGCGGGCGACTGTGCCGTCCGCTTTGATGGTCGCGTGAATCACATATTTTCCTTCATTTGACATTTCTTTCTTTCCTACAGTAGGCCGGCCCCACTCGGGGGGCCTCGCGCTGTTATTCGCCTTAGGCGAGTCAGTAATGGGTGCTAAGCACCCGCGAGTGTGACAGGATTCCTGCAATCCGTCCGGACATACACCCCCCTTTGAACACTCCGCAATCATTTTTGCAAAGAATTGTGGTTAACAACTACGATGATTGGCCCGACCAATTAAGGTAGTATTGCTTAGTCGACGGTCGTGAGTCAGGTTAGTTTGGGACGACTTGAGGTGTTCAAAGGGGCCGTGGCACTTGCTCTTAGTGATGGACAACTCAGTAATGGTGAGAAAAGGCTCCTAGTCAAAATGTCTCATGCGTTGAAACTGGAAGAGGAGCAGCCCAAACTTGTCTATGACTCTGTAGTAAAGGGAGAGTCTCTGGAAGAAGGTGATTTTCTCAGCCTTGAGGAGACTCGACGAGTATATGAGCAAGTTCTGGAGGCTTTCCTTCTGCATACAGACCGCTCGGAAGAAGAATTGATTCTCGTTGCATATTTGAGACATGTATTCAAAATTGATGATGCTGAACATAGAGCAATTGCTAGAGTTATGGACAGGCAATTGGAGATGGCAGTACATCGAACTGTAGCTGAAGATATGCGAATGCGTCTTGATGATAGCATCGAGAGAATAGGTGCGATTTTCGATGAATTTAGAATTCAGAAGTGAGGGCTGATGATGGTTTCAGACCCACTGGATGAATTCTTTGATTCCGTATCTGCTAGAGCACATCGTTCACCTAGAAAACTCACAAAAATAGTTCGAGCCGCATATCCTATTGGAGTTCCTGCACTGATTTTGAAATCCAGCACTGATCGTTTGGGAGCTGCAGCAGGATACTCATTTCATCTTGGCACACCTGATGAGAATCTACGCAGAATTGCCTCTTGGTTGATTACTAGCGCGGGAAATTCACAAGAGAATTTACTCAAAATGGTCAAGCATCTTTGGAAGAGGCATGGGCGAGAGGATGTGGCTCTAGCTGCACTATTACTAGCAAATATTGATCACAGTCGTTTAGGGACTGACCCTTGGGGTGAATTGGCAAAAAATATCTCTAAAAAAGAGCCGGCTGAAGCCCTACTGTTGTCCATCGAAGAATTATTACGAGCTGGGAAGCCTTTACCTGATGATTCGATAATCAATAAGTGGTGTAGAAGTAGAGTTGTAGACGGTCATTTAGCACTACTAGTGCTACATGCAGGAAGTGTCAGAGGGGAAATAATCAATCAAGATGTAATTGATGTTTTGAAAACAGTCAAGATTCCTCCGGGAGATTCGTTACTTGGCAGAATCAAGTCTAGATTGGTTGCTCCTTGAGCCAAGTTCAAACGCCACCTCGTAAGCCGCCGGTCATGAACGAGAGGTTGCTTCCATCCGACGATCCTGTTGCTGAACAGGTTCTCGAGTGGACTATTGATCGCGACTCGAAAGATATTCGGCAATTAATGCGGTGGCTGGAGAAGACAGAGGGTCGTAAAGATAGGATGACGCTTCTAGCAAGAGCGACCGATCTAATTGAAGAGATACGTTACGCAATGCAACGACTCGATGAGTTGCGGTGAAAGTATGCTATCTCTAATTCTCGCAGGAGGCCGTAGCCGACGAATGGGGCGCGATAAGGCTCTGATTGAAATTGATGGAGTTAGTTGCGTTGCCAGAGTTGCAATTGCATTAGCAGAAGCAGGATTAGAGCCAATACGAATAGCGGTTGCGAATCCGGAGAATATCGATGATTATGGTGCAACTATCCCTAAGGAAATTGATGTAGAGTGGGTTCTAGATGCAAGCCCTCATGCAGGGCCAATTGAAGCTATTCTTGAGGCTCTGAGTGACCCGATGTTGGAGGCTAACGAATTACAGATTGCGCCAGTGGATGTTCCTTGGGTGACTCCTGAATTATTCACTACTCTAGCAGATACTATCGCCGATGATGATGCGCTTGCAGTCCCAGCGGATGGAAAGAGAATGCATCCTCTTCTAGCACTAATTAGGCCTACATCAGTTAGGGAATTGTTAGCTAATGACCGGCGACCATTAAGAATACAATTTGCTGAAATGCAACATTCAATTTTGCTTGAAAACCGGGCTGTTTTGAAGAATATTAACCAACCACTTGATCTAGAGTGAAAAGTCACCAGTAGCCAATTTGTCGATGATTTTTGGGTAAAGAACATGCTCGACTTTCTTGATTCGTTCTTGTAAATCAGATTCCGTGTCTCCTTCTAGAACCGGGACTTCGTGTTGAGCTAGAATCATACCACTGTCAACGCCTTCGTCAACAAGATGGATTGAGCAGCCAGACACTGTTGCCCCATCAGCCAATGCATCACGGTGCGCATGTGCACCAGGATAATTTGGGAGAAGGGAGGGATGGATATTGACCAGTCGGCCTTTCCACTTACGGACGAAATTTGGAGTGAGGATTCGCATATATCCTGAGAGAACTATGCATTCGACCTGTGCATCAATTAATGCAGCCTCAATTAATTCCTCGTGACTCTGCCTTTTCTCAACCTTGTCAATAATATCTGGGAGAGGTATTCCAACTGATTTTACTCCGCTGTTTCTGCCATGCTCTAAACCAGCAGCAGCAAGAGAATCTGCCAATACTAATACCGTCTGATGAGGGCAAGACTGGGATTGCTGATATTTTAGTAACGCCGCAAGACCAGAACCACTGCCTGAAATGAGTACTGCGAGCCTGAGGGGGTCTTCTATTGAGGCGGCCCTAGGTAGCGTGTAGGCAACCTCCATGCCATCGCGTCTAGAAGAAGCCGCTTGAGAATTGGGGCGTGTAATGCTGCGGCAGTGTTCGCCTCTCACTTTATCACCTAATCTCAGCGCCATAGAATCATGGAGGTGCTGGAGTCTGTCGATGCTGTCATCGAAAAATACTCTCGTAAGACTACTCCAATCCGAAAATGGATTTATGTTGCAATTGGCAGTATATTCGTGGGGTGTGCCTTCATTGGAATCTTCGTCCCAGGCTGGCCTACTGTATCATGGATGGTTCCAGCCGCATATTTGTTCAGCATCTCTGATGAGAGATTCTTCCGATGGACTATGACAAATAGATGGGTTGGGCCAAAAGTTTTCGAGTATTATGCAAATGGCAAAACACTTCCAAAACACGCCAAAAATTGGATTATCGGTCTCATTACAATCATGTCGGTCATTTCGATATATGTTACTACAATTACAGGAGATCCGGGTTACGGACAAGTAACAATCGCAATAGTTTGGGCTATTGGTGTTTGGTGGCTATGGAAGAAAGTGCCCACTCGTGAGTAATTCAGTGGGCGTGCTCTATCAGACCCATTGAATCAGCACCGACTAGAATTAGAGTCAAAATTACAACTCCAATCAAGACATATCTGAGAGCTTCTCTGCCCGTTTCAGGGTTGTGAATATCAGGCAACGTATCTACTGTTGCAACATAGAGGAACGTTCCTGCAGAAAATAGCATTGCGAGGCCAATTGTTTGAATGGTCACGCCTGCTAAGGCATAGAATGCAACTACAATCATCACAGGTGTTGCTAAAGCAAAGATTACTACATCACGAATTGATTCATTTCGATTATTACGCTCGTGCATAGAGAAAATACCCAAACTGAATGCTGCGGGCGCTTTGTGAATTAATACGGCTAGTGCCACCAATGCAGTCACCACCTCGGAGCTACCGGCTGCCGCGGATCCTATCGCTAGCCCATCAGCAGCTGAGTGAAGAGAAAGCCCCAGTACGAGAATCCAAGGAGATGCTCTATGGTGCACGTGTTCGTGCCCATGCTCTTCCTCGTGATCATGGTGTTCCTCATGTACGGCATGACCAATTCCTGAACCTTCCATAACCAACATCATCACAAATCCGGCTAGTATGGCTCCTCCTATGATTAGGCTTTCAAGAGCGGCTGCTTCTTCTTCATCATGTCCTTCCTCATGAGTATGTGATGTGATGAGTTCCTCTATTTCATCGATTCCAGTAGTGGCATTAATTTCTTCAGATTCTACCTCTTCAATTACGTGTTCTATACTCTCGGTAAGAGAGGTCTCCGATTCCTCGTCATGACCTTCTTCCTCTTCACCTTCTTCGTGATCATCATGCTCGTCGTGCCCACCTAATAGCTCCTCAATCTCTTCGATTGCTCCAGAAGCATTGATGTCACCATGCTCTAGTTCTAGGATTACGAGAGCTACTGATCCAGCCAGTGCATCCTCGTCAACATGATCGTCATGATCGTGGTCGTCATGCCCTCCTGCGGCTAACTCAAAGCCCTCTGGGATGACCACAAGCATGGCAGAAGCCAATAAAATCCCAGAAGCAATAGCGGTAACTCTACGCATAGTGTCGCGGTCTTCCTTAATCTTGCTGAATATCGGAGCTAGGCCTCCAACTAGGGCTAAAACTAGAGTTAACACGATCAATTCGACTGGCAAACCTGCCTCAGACATAACGCAATCCAATAGTTATTACATATTTAAGAAATGTTATTAATTGAGAGTATGTAGCCGTGCTATGAGCCGTGTTCTTTCATTCAGCACAGACAAGGAATTTGCCAATAGATTGGGGCGTCTTATCGAGCAAAGTGGATACAATAATCGCAGTATGTTTCTCAGGGATGCTAGTATTCACTTTGCTGAGGCAACTCTTCGAGGAGATTTGGATACTATGAGAGATGGAGTCGACATTGAGGGGACTACTGTGATTTATTATCAGCACAATGTTGAACATAAGCTCTCAGAATTGAGACATTCCGATTCAATTACTGTCTCATCATACCATCATAACTGTCTCACATCTAGTCACACATGTGTAGATACTATGCAAATTAAAGGGAGTTCGGAAGCCATACGTGAAATGGTTGAGAAACTGAAGAATACGAAGGACGTCGACAGAGTAGAGTTCGTTGTAGCCCCATTCCGTGAAGCTGGATGTTGTTGATTCTTAATTCAATGAAGGAAGAGGCGCTGACCTGTGAATATCATAGCAATTCCATGCTCATCCGCAGCATCGATACATTCCTGATCTCGCATTGACCCACCTGGTTGCACTACGGTTGTAACGCCAATCTCGTGTGCGGTATCTATTCCGTCTCTGAATGGGAAGAATGCATCTGACACCATCATTGAACCTGCTGCTCTCTCGCCCGCTCTACGCGCTGCGATTCGAACTGCTTCAACTCGGCTTGTCTGCCCAGGGCCAACTCCCACAGTAGCGAATCCGGAATCGGTTTGAGCAACTAGAACAATTGAGTTTGATTTCACTTCACTAAGTACAGTCGAGCCAAAGCGAGCAAGAGCCACTAACTCAGCATCCGCATCAGCCTTGGTTACGCACTTGACAGAAGGCCAATCTACAGAGGGAGGGCCTTGCACTTGTGCCACCCAACCGCCATCTAACTGACGGATTCTAACCTCATCCTCACGAGGTGTGAAGTCTTCTAGAGTTAACATTCGACGATTCTTTTTCTCTGATAGGATTTCAAGCGCCTCATCGTCAAATCCGGGTGCTACTATGCACTCAAGGAAATGACCTCCTATTGCCTCAGCAGTCTCTTTTTGCACAACATCAGTGAATGCAATTACACAACCAAAAGCAGATTCAGGATCACTCGCCAAAGCATTCTGCCATGCACCAACTTGGGTGGCATCTATTGCTGCTCCACATGGATTGGTGTGCTTGATAACAACACATCCATGTGAGTATTTTTCATCTAAATCTCGTAACAATCCACGTGCTATGCGAAGAGCGCCGTCAAGGTCTAGATAATTGTTGAAGGAGAGTGCTTTGCCACCATGCTGTACTGCAGAAGCCAATCCGGCTGGGCCAGTTGCATTGGCTGCAGGATAGAAAGCGGCTGGTTGGTGGGGATTCTCGCCATATCGCAACTCGGTGCCTACTTCACTAGCAACATGGATACGGGATGGGATTGATGGTGAATTGAATCTCATTTCTAACTCGCTAGATACTGCTGCATCGTAGGCGGCTGTTCTCTGGAATGCTTCGAGGGCTAATTGCTTGCGGTGTTCAAGGCTGACTCCTGAAGGGCTTCCTTGTGAAGATGCTAGGGCCTCAATAACTGCTGAATATTGATCTGTGGACGTGAGTACTAAGCAATCCTTGTGATTTTTCGCCGCTGAGCGAATCATAGTTGGCCCGCCTATATCAATCATCTCAATTAATTCAGCATCTGGAGCGGGTGGGTCCTTGGCAGCAACTGACTCGAATGGATAGAGGTTGACGCAAACTAAGTCAACGGTGCGATACCCTAGTTCTGCGAGCATTTCCATATCGTCATCGCGTTCGCGTCTAACCAGTATTCCACCATGCACAGCAGGGTGTAGTGTTTTGACTCGCCCATCAAAACACTCGGGGTGCCCTGTCGCTTCACTGACATCGATTACCGATAGCCCGGCTTCCCTCAATTTACGAGAGGTCCCGCCAGTCGAAAGTAACTCCCAACCTAAGTCGCTGAGAGCCTGTCCAAGTTCGACAATGCCGTCCTTGTGGAAGACGCTCAACAAGGCGCGAGGCGCTGTCATAACTCGGCGTGGTGGCATCGGGTTTGAAGTGTTCGTGGGCAGCGATTTCAGTCGCCTCTAGCACTGATGACTTGGTCAATGCGTAACATGCTCATCGATGTCTCGGTGGCTGACTCAAGTCCATCCTCGATTACTGCACGAGGATGCCATACTCCTGAAACATCACCAACTTCTCCATCGGCTCGGATTCCAATTGGAGTCGTAGAGCCTTCTCGTGCTGCTGTTCGCATCTCGAGTACGGAGTCGAGGATGTCCTTTCCTGCATTGGCAGCTAGAGTAGCAGGGATTGTTTCCATAGCACGGGCGAATGCATCCATTGCTAATCGCGCCCGCCCCGATTCTGATTCGCTGGCTTCTCTTACGGCCTGAGCGATTCGTGTATGACTAGCACCGCCACCGGGGAGTAATTCTCCAGTTTCATGGGCTAAACTTGTTGCTCTAAGGGCATCATGAAGGCCCCTAATTATCTCTTCAGTAGCGGTTTCTCCAGCTCCACCTATTGCGAGTGTGACTACACCAGGATTAGTACAATCATCGATGGTGATTATGTCTTCAACTTGATCTGTGGCTTGCCTTTTCTCCCAATGCACACTTCCTGCCACACCAAGGTCGCTAGAATCCACATCTAGGATTGAGTCGATTATTGTCGCGCCTGTTGCCTCGGCCGCATTATGTAATTCTGATTCATTGAGTTCGGGAATTGCAAGTATACCTTCATCGGCCAAATCATGAAGGATGTCGCGGTCAATCTCTCCTCCACAGAGTATCAACTTCGCGCCCGATGTGATCAGTGCTTGTGCAATTTCTTCCTTGCGTGATTGTTCGGCCTCAACAAATCCATCAAGGTTCTCGGCAGAAGTAATTTGGATTTCTACTGAGCGAGTCATCTTACGTATCTTGATATCACTGCCTATGACTGCGGTAGGTGCATTGTTGATGTTATTGGGGAATGTGTCCATCAATACCCTACGACGGATGACTATTCCGCGCACTAAGCGGCTATCTCTTAGCCCGCCTGAGCCTAATTTGAACATAGCAACGTGTTCGGCACTAGGTGCTTCTACTGAGTTTTGGACGGCATTAAGAGCGTCTCTAACAAGAGGTGCGAATACGTCGATTGCTGCTTCAGCCCCTTTTCCTGTTAATGCGGTATTTGCAACACCTAACAAACGCTCATCATCCAAAGCAACAGAATCAGAGTCCATCTGGGACAATGCAACACCCATCGCCTTTCGATATCCATCTACGAGAGTAAGAGGGTGCAATCCCTTCGAGAGTAAGGTGTTGGCCTCTTCTAGTAATGAACCGCAAAGAAGCATTGTTGTGGTGACGCCATCACCACAGGCTTCTTCCTGAGAATTACCCATTGAAACCATCATCTTAGCTGCTGGGTGCTTGACCATTAACTCAGCAACAATCTTCGCTCCATCATTGGTAACTGCTGTTGAACCATCGGTTTTGTAGAGCATTTTGTCTAATCCTCTAGGACCATAAGTTGGCTTGAGTAGATCGGAAAATACGCGGGCTGCGACGATGAGTTTCTCCTGAACAGCAGTACCGCTGGTGATACTTGTGGATTCGCTGACCACGACCACCGGAGGCTTGCCTTCACCCTCGCTCATCGGCTCGCCGACCAATGAGGGCGTCAAGAACCCTTGCGAGATTACTAATTCCACCAGTTGCCATCAGATTCCAGAGATGGATGGTTTTCAGGAATCTCTCTCCAGCTCTTCAAATCCACCACATAGACAGTATTCCTAGTCTCGACCAAGGTCGTACCGTGCTCGTCGAATTCCATCCCTAGTATACTCGAGGTCTTGACTCTTTGATTTCCAAGTTTTGGATGATTTGTGACATTGCCCTTCAACCTTCCATCGATTATCTTAGCATCACTCATGGAGACTACTGCCTTGTTATTGAGAGGAGGATTGTCTAGCTCGGCTGAATGTGATTCTTGGGTCTTCGAGAATCTCTTACTTAATTCTTGAATGGTAAATCCTATGACCCAGAATACAATGAAGGCATGAAGG
>JASMAJ010000220.1 GCA_030754395.1 Candidatus Thalassarchaeaceae archaeon
TGAGATATCTCAAAAGAAATATCTACGACATTTTGACATCGACCGCTTGTTGATTCAAAAAATGTGGGATCACAGGGTAATGAATCGTTAAAAAATGACCTTGCAGCAGACTCGTCATTCGTTTTGTTTCCAAGTAGAATGCCGTTTTCTCTAACTTGCCAACTTGGTTCCAATGGGAATCCATTCGAATCTATTTCAGAACCGTATAATATCTCTAGAGAAACAGATTCACCAAACTGATTCACACCAATAGCCTCAGAATATACAGCCAATGAACGATCTTCAACGAAAGAGGAATCACCCATTTTAAAAGTCATTATTGCTTCAAACTCATCTTTCTGTTCAACAGTCATGTATTCATCGAGTACGTCCGAGAATTCATTCGTGAATCCTGAGTCTGAGGAATCATAACTCCTATCACCTTGAGCAATGGTAGTGATGAATAAGGCAAGCGTGTCCTCCTGACCAGATGACAGTAACATACCTCCACTTTGTGGAATTCCCGTCTGGAAGTTATCTGCTACAGTTGGATGTTCGCCCGAATCAAGAGCTTGGAATCCATAATCCCACCATGAAACAAAGGCAGGACGATTACCAAAGGGGACATCAGAGTCCTGCTCAGATAGCCACTCATAGGCTAAATTCCAGCCTCCACCATTGAATCCGGGACCAAATGTCCCCATGTACCAACAACCGCTTCCACATGTTGCCGAGGGATTGTGGTCTGAACTATCGAATATAGAAAGACCTAGAGCCTCATATCTAAAGATATCAGGAGTGAAATCATAAATTGTCTGGTCGACATCACTCGATGCAACATCCCCTCTAGGAATTCCTGAATCCAGCCCATAAGTCAGATGCTGTGAAGCGACTAACATGAAAACTAGCATTAATGCAGGAATCATTGGGTGTTTTTGACTAGCAGGGCGAATAGAATTGAATCGAGAACGTGGAGTTCCAATACCTGAACGACGCCACTCCTTTACAAAACCGGAGAAATTTGCCATCTTCCATAAAGCCGAAATTCCTAGAGCCCCCACAATTGCAATTGCAGGAGTTGCATTGAAGATAAATCGACCCGCAGACCATGCCATATAGATGGAAATTAGAACCCAAAGCCCAAGAAGAGATTTGCCTTGTTTTCCGTCTCGAGCACCCCTCCAGAGAAGCATGAAAGAATAACCAACTGCTATGAGTGCAACTACGGGTCCATATGAAGCGAATAATACCCCACGACTAGGTGCCTGTGCCTCACCAATTGTTCCAAAAATTTTGTTCTTTGAGAAATAGAATCCTCCGGTAAACAGAATGTCCCAGCCATCATAAATCTCTGCCTCTTGTAGAATCCACAGAATTAATAGAATCCCACCAAAGAGAGCTATTCCACTACCTAGAATCAACAACCAAGGTTTGTCTCTGAAAGAACAAGCAACCCAGCCGAGAGCAAAGGTGAAACCTACAATGTAAAACATTGGTTGGAAACCACTAGGAGCCAAGAGAAGATTCATCTCAGGCCAGATATAGAATGGTAATGGTATAATGAATGTAGTTAGCATCATCTGCAACGCTGCAGAAGTCAATGGAAGACTGTCTCTCCTGCGGAACATATTAAGGATAATTTGGGCTGAAAATGCAAGAAATAGAATTCCTGGGCCATAAACGAATCCTTTCCAACCTAATGCAACCGTTGAGAAACTGATTCCCGCCAAAGTTGCATTGGCCATAGATTGAGGATTTCTGCGCCACATCTCTCGGATTCCTGCAATCAAATACAGTGGATTTGGACTTGGATTTACGAACAATCTCTCATTA
Organism: Candidatus Thalassarchaeaceae archaeon; assembly: GCA_030754395.1. GTDB lineage: Archaea > Thermoplasmatota > Poseidoniia > Poseidoniales > Thalassarchaeaceae > MGIIb-O1. Next base: position 1,813 of record JASMAJ010000220.1, read on the forward strand.
CCAATTTTATCAATTGCCGTAACCCAGAAGTAGAAGGCAAGCGTTAGGAAAAGGAGAGCGAATGAATCGTGGTCTGCAAGAGCAAATGTGGAATGACTAATGTGCCCGGGCATGAAAGCCATTAACCAAGCAGCAATTATTCCTGCCTGATTGCTGTGCAATCGACGAGCAAGCCCTGATACAGGTAGAACAATCAAGGCACCAAAGATGGCAGGGAATAACGCCACAGACCACCAAACAGCCTCATCAGTTGACATCCCTGTGATCCACTCA
>JASMAJ010000221.1 GCA_030754395.1 Candidatus Thalassarchaeaceae archaeon
TCAATGAAAGTTTTTTCTTGTTCTTCAGTAGGTTTGTTGGTCGCGTGATGATCGATGTATAGTCCACAATTAGGATGAAATGGTAAGTCACAGATTGCGGTTTTTGAATTGATTAATTCTTCAAAACCCCCGCTTCTAATTTCGGAGGGGTGTGAGAATATTACTGATGCTTCAGGCCATGCAGTTTTGAGCACTGCTGCTGCCACTAGACCATCAAAATCACCATCAGCAATTATTAGTCGAATGTCGAGTGAATCGACAAGGTTACGGGGTGGCATATTTTGTGGGGGGTGGTAACACACCCATAGCCATACCGTTGAAATCACATATATCTCTAGCAATGAATATGGGCGCTCAATGTTTCGCCTAACCATGGAGACATCTTGTGGGTTGGTATTGGTGAATTTTGATTCAATCCTACTTCTTCAGTATCCCCAAGGCCACTGGGATTTTGTTAAGGGCCATGTTGAGGGCGCCGATACTTCATTTCAATTGACGGCGTTAAGAGAATTATCTGAGGAAACTGGCATTGAATCTGCTTCTATTGTCCCAGGTTTTCAATCAAGAACACAATATCAATTTACTCACAAAGGCGAGGAAATAGAAAAACAAGTTCATTGGTTTATTGCAGAAACAGATGAGATGATAGTCAATCTCTCCCCTGAGCATATTGGCTTTCTTTGGCTTTCATGGGATGATGCATTGGAACAGTTAACGTTCGAAAATTCAAAAAATGTATTAATGGCAGCTAAACAATTTATTGAGCAACGCTAATGCGCGTGATATAATTTCAATTAATCAGTTTTTGTGTTTTTCACGCTCAGCAAGTGGTTGCCACAAATCCTCTTCTTCCCCTAATGTTGTTGTAATCCACCTACTGAGGACAAACAGCCAATCAGATAATCGATTGAGGTAACTAAAAGGTACTTTTCGTACGGATTCATCACCCTCTTGATCACGGAGGCCAGCCAGTCGTCGTTCAGTTCTGCGGGCGACAGCGCGTGCGAGGTGGAGGTACGCTACCACAGAGTTCCCCGTTGGCAAGATAAATGATGTGAGCGGGTCAATCTCAGCTAGCCATTCGTTCATTTCATCAAGTAACCTTTCACACGCATCATCTTGTATAACTTGCATTCCTTCCGGAATAGAATCTGGCCTAGCTGAACATTCTGCACCAAGATCGAACAATTCTTGTTGTATTAGGAACATTTTTTTTTCAATTTGTGATTGAACTTTGAGTACAGTTGCTCGAGGCCCACCATCGTGAGTAGTGATTGGAATTCTTTGAAGTTCCATTTGGACAATTCCAATCAATGAATTAAGTTCATCAATTGTTCCAACCACTTCGAGCCTTGCATCACTTTTGGATACGCGAGTACCGTCGAGATGGGCAGTAGTACCTTTGTCACCAACACCGGTATGAACTTTAGTGATCCGAACCATCTGAACCCTTAATTCGGGGGTTGAGGGGTATGTTATCAATCCCGAGGTTGGCTTATTTCAGGAAAGAGATGGCTTTTTCATTGCACGTGATGACTTGATTTTATGTATAATTATGGCCCCAATAATAATCCACACACTAAGTTCAATGACGATTAGAACCCATGACCATGGACCCAATGCATCTAATATTGTAGCAGCATCGTAGGGCACCCCATGAGTACCAATAAATGCTGCCTGTGAAAGGACATTGGCACTGAACCACATAATAACAGCGCTCCAACCCAACATACCAGCAGTACTTTGATTTCTATTTATCATATCTATCAATTATATTTTGTATTTCATACAATATAAAATAGAGCAAGTTATGTGCCGGGACATCCCACTTAACCATTTAATAGGAATGCGCTTATTCTTCGCTTTTTATGCAATCTAGAGCAGATAATGCAGATTTAACCGCCTCGACCCAGGTTTGGTCTACACTATCGGTTCCACCGAGGCGCTGTAACTTTTCATAATGCTCTAAACTTAAGTTATTATTGCCAAGGTGAGAATAGATATTGTGGAGGGCAAGATGACTCATTGCATTGATGTATTCTTCTTCCAAATCCCAAGCTC
>JASMAJ010000222.1 GCA_030754395.1 Candidatus Thalassarchaeaceae archaeon
ATGGCAAAACCAATTGGTAAATCTCTTTTGACGCCCCCAAGCCTAGGGAAGTTGTAGTGCATTCTTGAGCCTCCTAATTCTTGTAAGAGATCTAACATCATCTCACGCTCTCTCAAGCACCAAACAAAAGCGGTCAAGTTACCGACATCAGGACAGAATGCCCCAAGCCACATCAGATGGCTTGCAATCCTTTGCAATTCAACCGCAATTACTCGAATGTATTCTGCCCTTTCAGGAACTTCAACTTCTAACAAGTCCTCGGCCGCATAGATGTAAGAATGTGACCAAGTGTTTGCACTTGCATAGCAAAGACGATCGCAATATGTTGTAATCTTAGTGAACTCACGCGATTCACATATTTTTTCAACGCCACGGTGAATATATCCCAAATCAGGTATAGTATCCACTACAGTCTCACCGTCAACCTTGACTTTGAGGGTCCAAAGACCGTGAGTCATGGGGTGTTGGGGGCCCATTGATATCCACATTTCCGCCAATCAATCACCTCCTCACTTCATCTTACCTTCATCAATCGCTTTGCGACCAAAGCCTTGAGCGTCGTCATACATGTATTCAAAATCGTGGTAGCGAATCTTGTGTTGCCTCTGTAGTGGATGGAATCCTACTGGTGTATCATGGGGTTGCAAGACACGGCGCATATTTTCATGACCTTCAAAATCAATACCTACTAGATCCCAAGTCTCCTTTTCATTCCAATCTGCACCTATCCAGACTTCTTGAACCGACTGAACTGATGGATTTCTTGTATCTGGAATTGAGATGCTAATTTCAAATTCCATCGGAACATCATCATCTTGCAAAATATTTGGGTCACGGATTACTTGTTTTGTCCAACCACCACGTTCTGGTGGATTGATGACATTCATTCGCATTAGATGGGCTACTATTTCCCATTTGCAATCATCGGGGCCATCAGGCCAATGAATTCCAGTTATCATGGAGCAATGATCAGCACCCATCTCGAAGCGAAGCCACTTGGCAACTGCTCTCCAATGATTACGTGGGCAGTTGATGTAGACATAAGGGCGAGCCATGCCGCTTTTGTGATGGCGTACCTCCGCCTCAAGTCTTGTGCCTTGCCAACGAATAACTGCGGCATCGACGACCTGTTGAGCAGCCTCTTCAGCGTACTCTTCTCTGATCTTCATACCCAAAACAAACACCACCTAAAATCAATCATCTCCAATAATTATTGGAGCGTCTCCAACTCTGTCTGAACTTGATTTCACACCCATTTTCATTATCTTCTTACGCAAATGAGCGAATCCATCAATTAATGCCTCGGGCCGAGGTGGGCATCCAGGAATATATACATCAACGGGAATCAAAGTGTTGACTCCTTCAAGGATATTGTAAGATTGGTAATATGGGCCACCAGAAATTGCACATTCACCCATAGCAATACACCACTTGGGTTCAGGCATCTGCTCCCAAAGCCTCACAATAGGGTCTGCAAACTTCTTGGAGATGGGACCATTGACAAGAAGAATATCACATTGACGTGGAGATGAGCGGAAAAAGACACCAAAACGCTCTGCATCAAAGCGTCCACCACCTGCAGCAGCCATCTCTAGTGCGCAACACTTGATTCCTAGATGAAGAGGAAATAACGACTTGCGCTGGCCCCAGTTGAAAAATCGACCTCCGAGAACACTAATGAATTTCTTCAGACTACTAGCTTCCAACGCAGCATCAGTAGTATCACCAACTACATCGACGAGTGCTTGGCTATTGAACATAGAATAATTCTGAACTTCGTCTGCCATTTTGCCACCTCAAATGTAGATTCTCCCTCTCTTACGAAATGCATGCCACACACCTAAGCCCATAAGAGCAAGGAAAATGGTTACTGTAACTACGCCCCCTAGAGCTAATTCGATGGTGTTAGGGTCACCTGGTTCTGAGTGAATGGAGAGTAATCCCCCAAATGCAAGGAACATAAAAGCGATGTCGAAAACCAAGAATATGATGGCATACCAGTAATATTGGAAATGAAAATCAATCATTGCGTCCCCTACTGGATCTGAAC
>JASMAJ010000223.1 GCA_030754395.1 Candidatus Thalassarchaeaceae archaeon
ACTTCGTGAACAAGACACGTGGGCATCATCATTGTCGAAAATACGCGCCGCGCGACAAGATGCAATAGATGCAGCTAGGACATCTTTGCAGGAATTAGGAATTCCAGAAAGAGGTTCTGCATTTAGAAGATTGATTGAAAATTGTGGAATTTACAAGACTGGGGATGTTATATTGGCGGCAATACATTATCTGCGTTCTGTTGAGAAAGAGGAAGATACTCCGCCTAGAGAAGTCAAGCAATTCATTGTTGATTCAGGCAAATGGAGTACTGAAGAAGTTGAGAAATGGAATCTTTCTCTATACATCAACAGAATGCTTGAGGATACATCCGAGCGGGGGAAACCCGCTCTTTTGACATATCCCGCTGGGATGGATAAGAATCGCTTCGTAATTCTTACAGATGCTGGAAGAGATCACCTTGAGAGGCTGTCAGCGTGAGTGATACTGAAGATATGGATGACGAGCCAAAGGACTGGTCATTCACTTCTCACGTAGGCGAGGACTTGCGCGGTGTTGATCTATCAGGTGCTGATTTGCGAAGAGCTGTATTCGATGGGGCTGACCTTGAAGGAGCTGACTTATCTGGAGCAGATTTGCGTAAGGCCTCATTCAAACGTGCGAATCTGATGAAAGCAGCATTTGATGACGCAGATATGCGTGATGCTATTTTTGTGAAGGCTAGAATGAATTTGTCGAATTTTCAAGGAACTAAACTAGACCGAGCAGATTTACGTGGAATCCGTGGAAAGTATGCAATATGGCGAAGTGCCAATTGGTGGGATGCTCGAATGGATGATAATCTACGAAAAGCACTAGAAAAAAAGTGGCCAAAACCCTAGTCAGATTGCATCTTCGCCAATCCTTCACGCATCCATTCGGGGACGGGTATTTTCTTGTTCACCTGTCTCATATCAGTGCATACTGTCACCTGGTCTGCTGTCCAACATAGAATACCTTCTTGATTGTGGAATTCATAGTGCCAAGTGACTGAAGTTGTTCCTATTTTTGCTACTTTTATTGAGCAATGAACAGTGTCACCATAGGCTATAGGATGTAGAAATTGGGCCTCGCTGTGAACAAGAGGGAATGCGATTTGATGTTCACTCAGAATCTCATTGTAATGCATACCGCAGGAAAACTCCCAAGATTCTTCGTAGAACCGGTGTGCTAAATCCCAAAATCTAGGATAATACACAATCTTCGCAAGGTCGACCATCGGGAAATCCACACGACGGGTTGAAACGAATACCATGGGGTTCCGTCAACACGGTAGGGCTTGAACGCTGTGATGGCGGACCCACCGCGATTCGAACACGGGTTTAAGGCTCCGCAAGCCCCAGTGATATCCAGGCTACACTATGGGTCCAGTGGGTCGCTCGACCTGCGTCTTGGGTTTAACCCCGACGGTCGAAGTTTGAGTCATAACGAAAGAGGCAGAACTGTCTTCCAACGTGGCTCAGCGAGCTTCTTGGCATTAGGTCCGTCTCTAGGATTTGTAGTCTTATGAACAAGGACGCCATGCATTCCTTGGACTGCAAACTTAACTCTTAGTTCGACCATTCGGTCTCTCTCTGCAGCACCCATTTGCTCATTGTCAAGTTCTATGCTGGTGCGAGCACCCTCATCACCCTCGTTACAGATACTCAAGGAGTTGCCATCGACACTGGCTCGAGGTGAAAAATCGAAGTCATCCGGATTGTTCATCCAAACTTCCACATCTACGACTAATCGGTCTCGGACCGAAGCCTTTGTGATCTCAATAGAGCGCACCATTGCTCATCCCACAAGCCGGGAGTTGAAAGGTCTTCGCACGAAGATGGGAGGGTTATATTCCCACTTCACTTACTCTTGGAATCATAATTATGTATTCCACAACAAAGTTCCAATCATTTCCAGTATCTGGGTCGATTCCATCAATCGGAATATCTGGATCACATTGGTCTGCAATAATATTCCAAAACCAGTCACCTTGGCCGAATCGAGCCCCGGGTTGGTTAAGCAATGACTCTATGACGGATTCCGATGAGTCAGCATTGACGGTATA
>JASMAJ010000224.1 GCA_030754395.1 Candidatus Thalassarchaeaceae archaeon
ATTGTATGTGCCTGCCCTGGAGCCATGTATCCTGAGTATGGGACCCCCGCCTCTTCGATTTTTGTGTCTGATTCAATTACCAGTTCCTTGTAATCCAGTGATACATCATTTTCTAGAAGGGCATTGAAGAATCGCATAGTCTGGTCATATGCATCATCAAATCTTGCAAATCGAATATCATTATCATGCACCCAAGCCCGAATAACAGGGTCTGCACTGGTCATTTGATTGAAGTCCAATCCATCAATTGGAAAGTCTGCTAGAGATTCATTGAGGCCCCATAGTTCATATAAATCGTAGGTGTTGTTGGAGACCAGTCCCGCACTTCCATCATTGAAAACCGCTACACTAGCATCGGGATAATCATCAGACACCAACGCACCGTAGAATGGAGAAGGAATAGAACCTGCACTTGATCCTGTGATGAATACTTGTGCTGCAAGTGGATAATTTTCAAGCATGTAAGCATATGCTGTTTGTGAATTTACATGACCATTGTGTCTAACTGTCCCATCCTCATAATCCGTTTCAGAGGCACCTAGAAGAACATCTCCCGTGCAATAAGGAATAAAGACAAAAGTCCAATCTGCAAATGGGTTGTTTTCGTTATTGAAATTGAATATACCACCGTTATTTGAGTAAATTGACGAAGCGGTGCTTGGGTTATCCCATTCACCAACTGTTGTCTTGAATGTACCACCCTCAAACTGGCAACTGTAGTCATTCCAGCAGGCCCCTCCTCCTTGGAAATAAAGCACTACTTGTGAAGGATCTGCATCGCGCACCCAAAAAGAGAAATTAGAACCATCCGAACAGTGACAGTCTTCTTCTGGGTTTTGTTGACTCCACTCTATCCCGTAGGACGATTCCCAAGGTGGGAATATACATTCATCTTCATCAGTGGCATCTGGATTGTAATTTGTTGCTTCAGCGGACATACATCCCAAAATTTCATCTTTATCGAAAACACCATCTCCATCGGAGTCGGGGTATTCGCAAGATCCATCATCATTAGTTACTGTGACATCATAATTTGTTGCCGCCTCATCAATACAGCCGTAGATTTCGGCTGGCTGATTGATTTCTTCACTACCAGTGCAGCCTGAGAGGAGCATAGATAGTGTTAGAATGATTGCCGCATTTTTTTTCAATCGATTTACCATCATTTCCCCGAAAAAGCCCCAATTAATTAAGTTCGGGGCCTCCCATTTAGGATGCAACAATCACTTTTGCCGGCCTAAGTACACGGTCATGATGCATGTATCCTGCCTCAATTTCTTCAATCACAGTACCTGATTTTTCTCCTTCTGGGGCAGGAACTGTTGCGACTGCCTCCATTCGAGTGGGGTCGAATTCAATTCCCATTGATTCAACTTTTGAGATTCCTTCTGCTTCTAATGCGCTGTTTAATGCCGAGAGAGTCATTCTAACTCCTTCTAGTATGGATTCAGTATCTCCATTTCCATTTAGTAAAGCCTTCTCTAAACTATCAATTGCTGGAAGGATGCGAGTTGCTAGATTAGTTGCTCCAAATTTAATCGCTTCAGACTTATCTCTCTGTCCGCGCTGTCGTGCATTCATAGTCTCAGCACGGGCATACTGTAGGTCACTCATTAGTTCCTGAACTTGCTCTTTGAGTATAGCTACAGGGTCATTTTCTAGTCCCTCAGACTCCCCTTCCACCTCTTCGGGTGCATCAACCTCGTCGTGCGACACGAGCATCGGGTTCTGAGCACCCTTCAAGAATCCAATGGTCGAAGTTGTTTCGACTTAATCATTCGACGTAGAAATATTCACCGCTGATTTTCTGTTCTCTATCTTTTCTACTACCCGACTTATTGATTCGCGGTCTATGTGATTCATGGTCGCGACGGAAGGTAACATCGACATCTTCTAGGAATCTGTTCATTCCCTTACGCAGAGACATTGGTCCAACGGCATTACCATGTGAACCTCCTTCTCCATCAAAGACTAGAAGTGAATCACTAACAATGTCGATGAAATAAATATCGTGATCAATTACCATAGCCGCTTTCTCATTAC
>JASMAJ010000225.1 GCA_030754395.1 Candidatus Thalassarchaeaceae archaeon
ACTCTTGAAACACCCTCTTCTGAATGTTAGCCTCGCCAATATGGTATTTGCCGCGGTCATGGATTGGATTTTCACTATCTTCAATGCCTTCTTTCATGTCGTGGATGGAATCAAGAATTTCATACTCCACTTGTATCAGCCGTTCTGCTTCTCTAGCCGTGGCTTCATCTTCAGCAGCGACACAGGCGACGAGATCTCCGACATGTCTTACTTTTTCAACAGCCATCGCATGCTCGTCTTTTGTTACGGGAAGAACCCCGAATTTATTCTCTGCATCATCCCCTGTAGCAACAGCAATGACTCCTGGTAATTTTAGAGCCTCTGAACAATTTATTGAGAGAACTCTTGCATAATGATGTGGTGAGCGAATAATCCGACCAATCAATTCTCCTGGGAGTCTAATATCGTCTCCATATTGTGCCTGTCCTGTCACCTTCCATCGACTATCTACTAGTGCAGTGGGCTTCCCAATTATTTGGCCACTGACCAATTCATCGTGTTTGTGAGGCCCCCAGGGTTGTGTTCGATTTCCTCCTTGCGATTCAGGAATCAGATCTTGATTAGTTGTCCTTGAGAACTGATTCTTACCACCCGAGCCTGGTTTTGAAAATGGTAACTTTCCAGGTTGCTGTCTGTAGCCAACCATTTCGTCCTCATTTTCATTTTCAGACATATTCACACCTCCTCTGTAAATCCAGGATGAGGGTCACTTCTTGCACTGGTAGAGTCTTCAATATGAGTATTTGAGACTAGAATATCAGATGCGGCTCTAATTGAATCCACAATTTGTTGATATCCTGTGCATCTACATAGATTCCCTTCTATAGCACATTTTATTTCTTCATCAGTTGGATTAGGTTTTTCTTCAAGAAGCGCTGAAACAACTACTAGAAAACCAGGAGTACAGAATCCACACTGACTTCCTCCATATTCTGCAAAGGTCTCCTGAATTGGGTGTAGGTGATGCCCTTCTGCAAGTCCTTCAACAGTCTTGATATTTGTTCCTTCAACTTCAGCAGCAAGGGTCAGACAAGATAATCTTGGTTTTCCATCCACCAGAACAGTACAGCATCCACAAGTTCCTAAATCACAACCTCGCTTAGTACCTAGGCTACCTGCTCGGTCTCGTAAAACATCGAGTAAAATAGCGTTACCTTCGATGTTAATTCGTTGAATAGTACCGTTGACTACTGCCGACCAAGACACCTCATCAGAGGTTGGAAGCATAGGTAGCCGGCGATGCTCCATGCGCTAATCGACACCGGATTGTCCTATTACGCTTCGGTTGAGTCCTACGGACTCATTCAAGGTCTGAACCGACTTTCTTCAGAATTGCCTTTTCAGCCTCACTAAGGTGGCCGCCATAGGTAGACCGAGATATGCCGAGTTCTTCTGCTAAATCCTTAATTCTTGAATTTCCATTTTTGTCATAATAACCTCTGAGAACCGCATGCCGGATTACTTCTTGTTGCCTTTCGGTTAGTACCTCAGCCCATCCATTTACATGTTTTGATCTATCTGTAATCACACTTACTTTGTCAGGAGGTAGCACGAGGCGGAGAAGGTTTAGGAATCGTCGCATTGCGGTGGTCAATCCAGTTACTCTCAGTTCCATTCCTTTTTCTGAATCAATGCTGTAAGGACATTGTAGATGCAAATTTGAGACTTCGATTGCAGATTTCACAAGAGAGTGATGGCACAATAGACTTAGTAGGACACCGTCTTCATTTTCTTCATGAATTTCTAGCACTTCGAAACTAGGCAAATTAGAGAGTTCATTCAGATCTTTTCCTTCCTTTAGTTTCACCTCTGCAAGTTGAATTATCCCCTCATCCTGAAATCCTAGATGTGCTAGAATCTCTATCCTATCACAGATTTCTAATATTTTCCCAAGTTCCTTAGCACCTTGAAGTGAGTTTATTCTCCACCTCAGCACTACCTTGCGCATTGGCTCCGTATAGGAGAACTCGTAATCAAGCCACCGGAACTAT
>JASMAJ010000226.1 GCA_030754395.1 Candidatus Thalassarchaeaceae archaeon
TGATACCACGCATCTTCAGGATAACTGCTTGGGTGGTCAATAAATTGCCCACCACGTGCCTCGTCCATTGCACTAGAAAGTAATGAAGAGTCAGGTTGGAATCCAAAAGCATCAGGATAAATGTTGGCGTGGCCACGATGATTGAGAGTGTGCATTATTTCCTCTACGGTAGCATCTGAGCCCCAATGACCCGTTTGAGTAGGGTCAACTTCTTCTGCGTATAGTACTGCACTAACACCTTGCCCACGATAATTATCTTCAAAATTCTTGTACCCTGGTGAGTCATCGTAATCAAACATAGGAATCATCGCACTGACATTTTGAAGGCGACTGAGTAGTACAGAATCATCAACCACTCCATCTTCATCATTATCCAGTAATTCAGCTAGCACAGAAGCAGCATGCAACACTTGGTCGTCTCGTAATCCAGATTCAGCATATATTCCTAAACCGAATACATCTACATATTTGGTAAAGCAACCCATGCCACTTTGGTTGGAAATAGGGTTTGCTTGAATTACAAAATTTGAGACATTGGATGTAATCTCAGGGCCCAGTTGCTCTGTGTCACAATCTTGATTTTGATTATTTGGTGGCCCATCTCCATCACGCCACCCAAGTCCCCCTTCATCTATTTTGAAAACCTCAGTCAAATTGAAAGTTTGCTGACCGTATCCCTCTGAATTCAAATCAACCCATGCTTGAGCATATTCTAATGCGGCCCCATTATTTTGCCAATTTTGTTCTAATTCCAAAGCAACTTCTTCGTATGCTAAATCATCGTATCCATCATGAAAGCAGCCAATTGCGGCGCCATAATTTTCAAGTTCATATTCAGCAATAAATGAATAAACCGCTGCTTGATAAGGGTCATGTGGCCAAATCATGTCACATCCTTCATCGTCTGAAAATACATCAAATACTTCATCTTCCCAAAGATCAATCAATGCAATAGAACTGATAATAAAAAAGAAAATAACAACCGGCGCAATAAATTTCCATGGTGGTTTCTTGGATATTGCAGGGGCTATTTCATCCATGGTACCCCAATCCCCTACTATGAGAGTAGGTGGTTTAGAATCAAAATTGTCCTTTTCATCTCTAAAGGTGCTCATTCAATCCCGCCCATTCTACAAACTTCATTGTAATGATCTTCACTAACTGGTTGCACACTTAATCGCTGACCCTTAGCTAGTAATGGCATCCCTTCCAACTGAGGGTTTGCCTTGAGTTCTGGCAGGCTGACGATTTCATCCATGGCTTGCATGGCTTCAATATCGACCATCATCCATCGCGGATTCTCTGGACTTGCTTTCTCATCAAAATACTTTGAAGATGGGTCTTGGGCTGTATGGTCTGGATATCCTTCCTTGCATACTCGAGCAACGCCCGCTATATGGGGTGGTTTGCAATTTGAATGATAGAATAGTACGATATCTCCTATTTTCATGTCATCTCTCATTGTATTACGGGCTTGGTAATTCCTAACTCCATCCCAATGAGTATGCCCATCTTCAACTAACTGCTCCCAAGGATAAACATGAGGTTCAGATTTCATGAGCCAATAGGATGTCATGAGTCTCGGGGTGGGCTTATACTTGAAAATCTTGACATAAAATGTCAAAACAATTTTGAGACTCAGTCAGATGAATATTAATTTATAAAATCGAGGTTGTAGTGGAGCCCCACGTTCTCATCTCTTTGTATTGAAGCAGATATGACTAATTGAGCAAGTTGCACCATGTTGCGCAATTCAACAAGTTCTCTTGAGGGTAGGCAACGCCGCCAGATTCTTTCCACTTCTTCATTCAAGAGTGCCAAACGTCGTTTCGCTCGGTTCATTCTCCAGTTACTTTTGACAAGCCCCACATCGTCACTCATTGTCGAGCGTAATTCAGAGCGATCGTGAACCAATGGAGCGTGTTCCTCTAGGTTGGCCAATCCCTCTGCTCTCCAATCAGGTAGTGGTGA
>JASMAJ010000227.1 GCA_030754395.1 Candidatus Thalassarchaeaceae archaeon
TCGGCTGCCCATTGAATCGCCCCGAGATTTTTCCGAAATTCATCCGCTCCAACAGCAGCATCGACTAATGCTTGATCAAAGGAGGATTGGGCATTGAGACTCGGCCACTTATCTATCCAATTGAGTAGAGTCTCTGCCATTGTGTCAGATGCAGCTTGTACCATTCGTGCCATTTGCTTACGTACACGATGATATTTGTCTGGATCCTCGACTAAATCCGACTGTTTACTGGCACGCCTGAAGGCCTTGTCCAAAACCTCCTGTGGATAAAGAACAGTAGGAATTCGCCGCCATTCGACTGAAGCCATAGCCAGTACCTCCGTTAACGTCGCCGAGGCCGACGCTTTTGAAACAGCGGGCTTTTCTATGGTCACTTGCACGGTGGTATATGAGTAGCGAACGCCGTGGTAAGAGAATCGAAGATTTGCCGGATTGGGCTAGTACGATAGCAAAGAAATATGGAGCACAAAATCTTGATGGATTCCAGGATGTTTTCTTTGGCTCCCTTATTGATAGAAGAAGTGGACTGCGCAAAGATGACTTGATTGAAATCATGATTGATTCAAGAGCAATTCCGAAGGATGTAGACCCTTGGGCTAGAGGTATGCTACTCGCTACAACACGTAATTCGGTGGAAATTCTAGACGAGGAAGAAAGATTTCGCTCAATTGCAAGAGATGTTATCGTTGAAGTCAGACTAGTGAGTCACTTACGAAGGCCATACATCGAGGATGACGAGCTTTTGACCTTTGAGAAAGAGGATATACGCCGGCGCTCAAATGTACATGAACAGGCTGAGCGTCAAGCCGATGGTGGTTCAGATGATAGTCACCTTTGGGGATAATAATTCACCTGTAAAAACAAGAAAAGAATCTATATTGGGTGAGGATATATGACTCAAGAAAAACTCAGGTTACATGCATTCATTTGCACTAACCAAAGAGATCCTGAAAAGGCTAGAGAATGCTGTGCTGAGAAGAACTCTCTTAATTTAATGAGGAAATTGAAGAGAGCGGCTAGAACTGCAGGAATTACTGATGTAAGAATCAATAAATCAGGGTGTTTAGATAATTGTGAACAAGGAATCAGTTGTGTTGTATATCCTGATGGAATTTGGTATACTATTCCCGATGATGAAAATGCAATATCTCGTATTGTAGAACATCTAGCAGGAGGAGAACCTGCAGAAGAGTATCTAATGGCGAGAGAGTGAAAATATCCTTTCCATATTGATCCAAAGAGCATCAAAGTCGGACTGGCCTAGTAGCACCGCATGCTTGGCATTTCAGTAATGTTGTGCGATCCTCTTTGATGAATCGTGTATCTGGTGCTTTGCACTGTCCACAAAGAATGTATGTTTTGACATAACCAACTATCTTTTCCTTGATTCTTTTTGGAGGAATTCGTCCCTTGAACATGACACGTACTTGTTCTCTAGTCCCCGAAGTACCTAACTCATTAATCAAAAATTGATAAACATGATTAGGGTCTCTATCCATCGAATCAACAATAGCAGAAAAATTACGAATTATAGTCTGATTTCCTTCAACTAATATTTCAGGAGTTGGCATTGTCCAGCGAGCCCTTTCACTGATGTCCTTTGGAATCATGTCACGCGCTCGGTCTAGAAGAGCATCGTACTCGAAGTCAGTCACGAGTATGCGAACCGCCACCTCCTTTTCACCCCACCGACAGGCACGAATGGAGATGCTAACCGTCAAAGACCAGTTGGCTCACCCAATATCATGGACGAACTCATTGAGGTCAAAGTCTCTCGAGTTCACCCAGATGCTCAATTACCAACAAGGGGTTCGGTTCACGCAGCAGGTTGGGACCTTTACGCACTTGAGGATACCGAGGTTATCTATCGAAATGCCACATTAGTCCGTACTGGACTACATGTTGCCATCCCCGTAGGTTACGAGGGGCAAGTTCGAGCACGTTCCTCTTT
>JASMAJ010000228.1 GCA_030754395.1 Candidatus Thalassarchaeaceae archaeon
TGCTACCCCGCCCCCTATTTTGAACTCATAAATCACTCCCCTGCCATGCATCAGCGTGATAACAGCGTGGAATCAGTAGTTAATGATGTTCCAGCCAAGGCAAACGTAGCCACGATAGTAGTGCATAGTAGTTTCATAGTTTTCTCTCCAAAGATTAATTAGAGCAGAATGAGCATCTGAGAGCAAGGAAAAAGCCACCCCCACCTATTTTTTACTAAAAACCACTCCCCCGCTGTTTTTTAAGTTCATTTATGTATTTTTCACTTGAATTGAATTGCATAACCAACTAGAATTTTACGTAGAGAAAAGGAGAACTTTAATGATGAGATTAATAGTATTTTTGGTAGCGGTCTGTTCAATAACAAATTTCAGCCAAGCTAGCGTAATTGCACACTTGGAATCTGAAGGCGAGTATTCGGACCATGTCTATACCGATCCAGTCGGAGACTGGTTGGAAAGTATCGATGTATATATTACTTGGGATACAGCATTTACGATACCACCTGAGTATTTAACCCTATACATCATGTCTCCAGAGGGAGATTATTTTGATATCGGATTTAACGGTTCATGGGATTGGGATGCCGGTTGGGGAGCTGGCAGTGGGAATTATTCCGCAAACATAGACGTATCTCAACTCGATATCACTGGGACAGGAGAATGGGAGTTGTGGGCACAAAATTCAGCATGGTCAGTTTCCAATTTCTCGATGGATGTAGTTCTCAATGATTTGAATATGCCGGCACCAGCAACACTTGCGCTCTTAGCAGTTGCAGGGATCGCGACTAGAAGAAGACGGTCGTAAAAGAAAAACATATTCCGCGAATTTCAATCGAGTCTGCTTCGTCGATTCAGTTATGTAACACTCTTACGGGCAGACGCCCCAAGCTTCAACTATGGCAAGTAGGTCGGTCACATTAACGTAGCCATCATCGTTTGTATCAGCATTGCAAGAGGCACACTCGCCCCAATCATCAATAACTGCAAGCAAGTCTAGTACGTTGACTACGTTATCACCATTGATATCCCCGCTGCACTGTATTTCTGGATCTAATATTTCCCATGAATATTTAACCGCTCGCATAAGAGAGTTAGGCGTATAGTATTGCCACACTATCTGGCCATCTGTGTCAAGTTCTCTAATCTCAGATTCTGGTCCATTTGTCGCAATAGTGTTTCCATTTGGCAATCTGTAGACGCCACATAAATGGTCTCCATGGAAATCGTTGCTTTCATAAAAGAAAACATAATTTCCTGGTACTGGAGCATATGGTTTGTTCTTACTTATTTCATATGATCCATCTGGCTGTAATGGTGTTACGAATTCTATTAAATCAGATGATCCGTCATCGTTTCCATTATTAAATAATAAAAGGTTGCCTTCTCCTGGAAGTTCATCATCAATCCAATTTACTCCGTGTACATTCCACAGTACATGTGTTCCAGTTCGCTCGTAATTTGACGGGTTTCCCCATCTATAAAGGAAGTCCCCTGCAGGACCGGCAGCTTCTTCAGTCGTGGTCCCATGGTCAATAATAAAAATTTCATCCAAACTGTTCGAACTAAATACAATTTGATCAAGTGTTGGATTGTAATCCAAGGCATTTACATGAATCCAATCACCATTTTGTGGATGTAGAGTTCCCTTATTGATATCAAGTTTTTCTGGGTGCTGTGAAATGATTCCATAGTTTGGAAATGACGAGCTTATGTCTTGGATAAGGTGATCCCATAAGTGCCATTCCCAAACAATATCACCAGTAGTTTGACCTGTTGGCATTACTTCAACAATTTGAGTTGGCCAAATTTCACCATTTAATTTTTGTCTACCCACAGATTGCCCCTGCGATTG
>JASMAJ010000229.1 GCA_030754395.1 Candidatus Thalassarchaeaceae archaeon
TACGCATCCAGGATAGTATCCGACATTGGACATAATTGGATAGTCATCTGCTGAGATGAAGTCCTCATTCGATTCATCCTCTGCTTCTGCTGTCAAAACAGCCTGTAGTACGGTGTGAGGTATATTTGATGCTGGGGGTCCACCAACAATCAAATTCCTGCGAATATCAACATAGGAATCGTAGTCAACCAGTTGCGGGCAGGCACTGGTGCAGGCTCCACAGGTCAAACATGAATACATAGGCACCCCATCATCCTCATTGTTCCATGTGTTGTAGATGATGTTCAGTTTGTCTCCACCAGTGAATAATCTGACTGGGCAAGCATTATCACATAGGTCACATCCGTAACATTTGTTCAATTCATACTCATATCCACGTGCCATGCCACGAAGGAAAACATAGATCATTGCACCGAGTGCAAGTGGTGGAATGATGAGGGAGTAGGTCAATTTAGCGTCAAGGCTTTTTGGATTCTGGTGATAAGTGGGGTTATCCATCGTTAGTGATTCAAAACTTGAGTCAGTAATTCCAGCTAGAGCAAGTTCGGTACCGTTTGTCCTGTCTAGTACCATGCCAGTATCAGGGTTGAGAAGTAATGGTTGGAATACTGATACAGATGTAGTGGCATCGACCAGCACAGTTGAGTTTCCAGAGTCAAATACGGAATCCATTGTCATGCTAACTGTATATTCGCCCGGAGTGATTTCGAAAGACTTGGCTGCACAAGTCACGCCCTCTTCGAGATCTCCAGATAATGACGCGATACTTGCTCCACTTGAATCAATAACATTCATGTTGATGTTGTGGTCGCCAGCCTTCCTCAAACTAGTTTTGAAGGTGCAACCTAGGTCCATTGTCAAATCATCATAGCCGAGATCTTCAACGCTAAGTGAGTACGAGTTTTCGGTTGTCGCATCACCTGCGAAACTGAGTACTTCTGTGAATCCATTCACCCCACCGGTTATCTCACCATTGGATGAATGGGTCTGCGCATGATTATTAGCGTCAGAGAAATCAATGAGAGTGGATTGAACTGGTTGGTATATGCCCCAATTCACCCAATATTTGGCGGGTAACAAACAATATTCGCCTCGGTCAGCAGCATCTTCCCCGGTGAACTTCGAATCTTGCCAGAGTGCATTGCCAGAGCTCGCCCCATAGGTGAGGCAATTTTCTTCCATGCTTTCCCATTCATGCCCTTCATCATTCATCAGAAGTGTGTCAACTGGTTGATTACGAAGTGTTGCTAATTCATCGACCTCATCCATGGCGCCAAATCCACCAAGATCCCAGAATCCACCTTCGTAAACTGGCCATGAGACTACGGATAGAAGGACTGCAATGATAAGGGCTCCAAGGGCAATTTTCTTACCAACTTTCGGAGAAGTTCGAGCCCCTGCGGCCTTGAGGAGATACCACTTGCCAATGAAATAGATGATAATCCATATCAGAATCCCTGTGAGTATCCACGGTATCGCATTGAAGATATCAGCAATCCACGGCTCTCTTACACCACAACTCAGCCCATTGTGTGGGTTGAGTTGACAGAAATCAGATCTATTTTTCCCGTACAAAAGAAGGAAGATGTTGATGGAGAATACGCTGATGAACCAGACGTGTGCTAGGTAAATGACTCCCGCTGCAGCAAACAATGGGTCTTCTACACCTCGCTTAGCACGGCCACCGAGGAAAGGTGGTAGGGCGAGAATACCCACAGGGAATCCGGTAAGGAATGCCCCCCACCATCCTGCGTTCCATGAAATTACAGGGGTGCTAAAGAAATCTCCAATAATCTGTGGTAAAGGTATGTCGAACTGCGGCAGATATTCACCCCAGCG
>JASMAJ010000022.1 GCA_030754395.1 Candidatus Thalassarchaeaceae archaeon
GAATAACCGTCCATCCAGCAGTATTGTCATCATTAACCCAAGATAGATTCCAATCAATATGTCCCATTGATGATCCAGTAGTTGATGCCTTCCAGATGTATCCGCCTTGCTCAATGGATTGGGCGGCTCCACTAGATGATTGATTTGCCATCATACAATTCATTGCCTCTTCAAGATTGTAGTCTCTAATCTCGCTCTCATCGGGCATATACACACTCCAAGGTCGCTCTGAATTAGTGCTCGGCCTATCTTCCCCAGGCCCAGGTTTACTTTGATAATCAGCTAACCAATCGATTTTCTTGTCCCCCGAAGTAGTGCTGAGTGACTTCATTGTGACCAAAATTGTTGCACGCCCGTCTGGGATTGCAGCATCTGAAATCGAACTCTCAATAAGGCCGCAATTGGTATTTTTCTGTGATTTATCGATCACAATACTCACCGATTGCTGAACTGGCCATGGGACGCTATTTTTGACTAACAAATCAATCTGAACATGCCCATTGCAATCATCGAATTCTTGATGTGACATTGTGATTGGATAAACTAATCCATGAGTTCCATCATTAATCTCTTCACTTACACTCCATTTCCAAGCCTCACCTGATTGTGAGCTACTTCCTGCAGTAAGTTTCTGTTCTCCAAAGAATTCATACAAATCAATTGGAGTTAAGGGGAAGGTAATGTATTCTCCCGCGATTCCAAGTCCTGAAATTTCCTCTAAGCCAAAGGTCACAGCTTCTAAATTTATAGCCGCATTATCTGAATCTCTAAAGGTCAAATCTGTAGTTGATCTTACCAACTCTCTATCATTGATATCAGACCAAGAATGAGTGTTTATGTCCAGTGTATTATCTTCAAGAATCCATCCCGTGTTTCCACAGTCTCCAGAACTTCTCCAAGTCTTTCCGGACAAGTCTATGACCATAGAATGAGATATCACTTTCTCAGCTGTTAAATGGCTTCTGCCAAATGCATCTAAAGCACCAACTGCGCCCTCAAATTGACTATCACTTGGATGGATGATTTCTGATGAATCTCCTTTGAAGATGCTAATACTTCCACTTCCTGTACTGATGTCAACCTCAAGTTCACCGCAAGCATCATCCAATGTCCCTCCTGCTGCATCTCTGAATAGAGCCACCATATCATCTCCCTCGATATTAATGCTTGAGGATTCAATGTTGAATTGCATACTGTCGCCATATCTTAATTCACGGGCTTGGAAAGAGGAATCTTTCTGTAGGAATAAAGCAAAGCCGCCGGCTACTAGAATTAACAACACAGCAGTGATTGCTGCAATTTGCTTCGGATTTAGATTAATTGATGATAGGCTAGGGATGGTAATGGTGATTGAAGCATCCGAATCCTCTTGAATATCTTCTGCCAATAATGCAGTCTCTCTTTCATCGATAACTCCCGTTGTCCACGGATCTTCCTCCAAATCTTCGATTCCCTCATCTTCTTCATCAAGAATCAATGACTCTGTTTCAGGCGTCTCCTCATCAATTATGTCAGCCTCGAAAACTTCAGCTTCCACAACATCGCTTTCGGGTTTATGTTTCTCTAGCCATTGATGGCCATAGTACATCCATTGTTCCATATTCCATCCATCAGGAAGACCATTTTCGGGTAATTCTGGTGGTTTTTTTGGTATTTGACCCAAATCAACTGAAACACTATCTGGAGTTGATGGTGGTGGTGGAGTTGGAAGTACTTCTTCACTAGAACCCCCTCCTTCTACACGAGCCAAAAGGCGATCAATAGCCGCATCTCGGTCATCCTTCGCTAGCTCTTTTTTTGAATCTGAAGAGGTGGTTAAACTTGCTGAAATACCCGAATCTTCGAGAATTCTTGTGATTAAAGCCTCCTTATTTCCTGATACAAGTAACCCCTTATCCTTGCATAATATTCTCAATTGAGAGACTTTCATTGAGGAAAGTGAATCACGGTCCATCTTCACGCCTCCTGCCTTACGGCAGGCACTGAGTCATGTGGTGAGGCTTTCAACTCCTTCGGCGTTCCGCTTTACAGAATACTAATACAGGCCCATCGACATAATTGCCGACCTTGAAATTTTGAGATTCTATCCGTCAAACTCAAGAAGGGATGTTCGTCGGCGGCAATCATGGACCCGCGCCTAGTCATCCTCTCACGAGGGCCGAGACTATACTCGACAAAGCGTCTAGCCGAGGAGGCTGAGAAAGTAGGGTGGGCAGTTCGTATTCTTGATCCGCTCAAATTGACGGTTGTAGTCGATGAGAAAGGTGGACGAATTTTTCACCGAGGATGGCCTGTTGAATGCGAGGCAGTAATTCCACGAATTGGATATTCAGTAACTCGACGTGGTGTTGCAATCGTCCGTCAATTTGAACAGATGGGAGTCATTGTTCTCAATCATTCACATTCAATTATCCAAAGTCGTGACAAACTTCTGGCGAGTCAATTGATGGCTGATGCTGGAGTCCCTGTTCCAATTACAGCTCACGTAGCGGCGAAAGAAGATACAAATCGAGCGATTTCCCGTGCTGGGGGCGTACCTTGTGTAGTCAAGACGACAGAAGGGACTCAAGGCTCAGGTGTGTTCCTAGCTCATTCCGAGCATCAAGTTCACCAATTAGTCAATCAAATGCTTGAGAGAGGAATGAAACCTCTTGTTCAACAGTATATTCAAGAATCACATGGAAAGGACATCAGAGTTCTTGTTGTTGGAGGAAAAGTTGCTGCTGCAATGCGTAGAAGGGCAGTTGGAAACGAGTTCCGTTCTAATTTCCACTTAGGTGGGAAAGTTGAGCGTGTGCATTTGTCTGAAGAACAAACACGTGTGGCTCTAAGTGCTGCAAATGTTCTCGAAATGGATATCGCTGGTGTTGATATGCTCGAATCTCGAGATGGACCATTGGTTCTCGAAGTTAATTCAAGCCCCGGTCTTGAGGGGATAGAGGGCGCATCTGGAGTAAATGTAGCCGGTGCAGTAGCACGCCATCTGAACAATTCACTAGAAGCCCGACGTTCGCATGATAGAATAGAAGCAGAAATCACTCTGTTGAGTGAATTAGATGGTCAGTTCCTAACCGAGTAGAGTCTTCTTCTCGGCATTTTTCTCACTACCGACAAACCCTCGTCAATAGGCTTGTCTCAGTCGAAGCATTCAAGTCGTGATAGAGGTACTTGGGCTCGCCCGTTAGGGCAGGGATGCACCCGTCGTTCGCGACGGAGAGAGGCGAGGGAGTTGACTGAAAGTTCTGAAAATACAGGAGAGTACGATAGTTTACAGACTATCGAGGGGCGGTTCGATACGCTCTCCAGATTCGGCGTTAGTAGTGGTCCGCAGCTACCCTCTAGACTACATCGTTTGTCTGCACTCCCTTGGTTCCAATGCTGGGAAGGGCAGTTGCGAACTGAAAAGAAATCAAAGCACACAATTCGCGCCTACACTGTAGCCGCTCGTGATTTCTCAACAACTTCACTTCCTAATGAAGAGGTAATTGATTGGGATTCTATTCAACAGATTTCAGTTTCAGAATTCTTTTCTCGTGCAAATCCAAATTTTGGAAGAGTTGATGCTTGGTTAAACAATATTGGAGAATTACGCCCTTCGACAATTAATGCAAGGATTGCTGCAGTATCACATCTATTGAAGTGGTTTGGTTATTCAGTTCCTGAATGGGTACAAAGACCGACTCGAAGAAAATCTCTGCCTCGCCCATTAGGTCGCTCAGAGGTTATTAAATTGCGAACTGCTGCTATGAGAGTTGAAGATCCATTGGCTCATCCAATTGTGACTACCATACTAGATACCGGACTCAGAATCTCAGAATTGTGCAACTTGGATGTTGACGATATTGATTATGATGACCTATCTGCATTAGTAATTGGAGGAAAAGGAGAGAAAGACCGTACAGTTCTCTTCACTAATGCTACAACTGAGGCGCTAGAGGCTTGGATTCCTATTCGCAGAATGAGAGCCAATCTTTTCGATGATAGTGATTCAGATAGGGCGCTTTTCCTTTCTAGCCGAGGTCGTAGAATTAATCCACGTTCAATCCAGAAAATGATTGACAGACTTGCTGATGAGGCCGATATCCCACGTTCGCGCCTCTCTCCTCATACTCTACGTCACACATTTGCTACAGGATTATTGGAACGTGGCGCAGATCTTGTTACCATTCAGAGATTATTAGGTCATGCCAGCATAGCAACTACCAGAGTCTACTTAGAGATTAGTGACCAAACTCTGCGTGAGATTTACCATAGGGCTCAGAATTTACCAGAAATTACAGAATTCGAAGTTGATTCAGCAATTCTCGAGGAAATAGAGACCGAGATGGAAGAACCTCCAGTCCTACAAAATGATTGATTCCGATTTCATTTACGTGCAGGATTTTTCTTATTTTCTCTCTTGTCAACAATTTCTGGTCCCTGCCATTCTCGATCAGCCGCTACAATATTCCCTTCATGGCCGGGTAAAGGACAATACTTGCCAGCTCGACAACGACTACAGTTGTCCTTTGGAGGAACCTCGACCACTTTGGTCAGACGTCCGTACTTCCTGCGTGGCACAAATGGTAGTCGATATTGACGGGTCTTAGCCATTCGCACAGACACGTAATGTTCAATCGGGCGTTCGGTTGGCATAGAGTGTGGAATTAGGTACTCTTGGCGTTGACCCAAGCCGCACGGTTCTATGGGCACAGGTTACTGATGGTAGGCCAAAGATGTCAATTGATGGTGAACTTCGATTACGACCAGATGGTATTTCTGGCAATGAGTCGCTTTATCTCGGCGATGTTGGACGAGCCGCTCTACGCTCCTTAGGTCCAGCAGACCCTCCATTCTTTGACGACCCTCCCGGTTATGATGAACAGAAATGGATCTTGTCGACAAGTTCAGGTGATGTGTCAATGATTATCGCGTCGAAATCATACTGGGGATTTGGATTGCTAGACAAGTGTTTCCTAAATCGAATTGAGATGACAGGTCCCCTTTCATTACGGGCAAGAATCACTCTTGATATCGCTGCGAGCCTCGGACGTAATCCTTGGGAGCCCACTTTCCAGCGATTATTTAGAAAGGCTACAGGCTCTGAAATGAGAGAGCATAAAGATGCCTGGCAAGGGCTCATTGAATATGCCCGTGAAGAAATGAATGAAGAAATCCAAACGGTTAGCCAGCGCCTTTCTCAACTGAAAGGAAAGGATAGTGAAATTGAGGGGATTCTCAGCAAAGTGTCAGAATCACTCGATGAAGCTCGCGCTGCACTTACTGATCACAATGCACCAGCGGTAGAACGTGCTATTGGAAGAGCGATTCAAGCCTTAGTTGAGGCGGATCCTTCCACCGAGATTCGCTCTTCAGAATTTGCCGCCTCAGTAAATAGGGATGCAAAGTGGTGGAATGAGGTTCCTAAGAGCGATGAAGTAGATGCTTCGCACTTATTGGAAGATGATGTTCCTCTGGTTGATATGACCGAAGAAGAATAATCAGATGATTCCTGACAAAACATCTGACATCCATGTCCAAACGCCATGGTGCTGCAGATAAATTACGATTGAAAAGCCGAAGCAGGCAGCATAAATCATGCCACGTGTAATTTGAATTGCATCCTCCGACTCTTCGTCGAAGTATCGGATTAATCCAGCAGCCTGCTGGATACCGCTGCCCTTCTTCTCCTTAGCCATCGGGCCGTCGCACCTACCTGCACTATTTCAACGCGGCGAAACAGGAATGAATAGCAATATTATCTATTTTCGCTGTACTGCTTAGATATTTTCAGGGGTCTAGAGTTTCAATTAGAACACAGCCACCTTCCAATTCAACAATCCTAGACGCCGCATCCATCGCAGCATTAATTCCTGCAGTCATCAGAATCTCACGGCGAGTTCCTGCTGAGGTTTGGAAAATCAAACGGTGTGAAAGCAATTCAAGAACATCTCGATCAACGACCTGCCATACCCACTCATCTTCATCCACTGTGATTAGGGCCTCGACTGGGGCCAGAGGCCCTTGTTCACGACCGTTCTGACGAGCGCGTTCGACCAATCCGAGCAACTTTCGCTTTGCTTCATTCTGATTGGTAGTTTTCGGTTCTGTTGATTTTCTTGCTATTCTCCTTCGTAGACCTGCCATGTGCATCCCATGCGGCAAACACCGCAAACCGTGAGCGCTTAGTTGAAGGTTTAACCATTTACGAAAATGTTCAGCAAAAAATTGCTTATTCCTAGGGTAATTCGCAAAGCGAGAGTCCCGTTCGTTTGATGTCTTAGGTTCTTGACGAGACCTCGTGCGTGAGAAGGTCGACTGGGTCGGAGCTGCTGGTAGTAGCTTGTTGAGAAAGGCAGTTGGATACTGGCGTGATGACTCAGATTTGTGGTTTGAACATGCATATGATAGACTTCCCGAGACCGTTAGAGTAAATCCCTTATCCCCTAATTCCGAATGGGTTGAAAGCTGGCTAGAATCAATAGGCTGTACGCCTATTAGTTGGTTTAATGGAGTGGGCTCAGCATGGGAAATGCCCTTTGATAGAGGTAAGGCAGAAGGTGAGACAAAGAAACTCTTAGCCGCTCTTCATGTAACCGGTCGTTTGACTCGTCAAGAAGCTGTTTCGATGCTGCCCGTTATCGCTCTAGATGCACAGCCTGGTGAAGTCACACTAGATATGTGTGCAAGTCCAGGTTCTAAGACTACTCAAATAGCCGAGCATTTGGATGATTTAGGAGTAGTTGTTGCAAATGAAGTAGTCCGTGGAAGGGTGAATCTATTAGTTTCTAATATTCAAAGACATAGATCTCAAACAGCAATCGTAGTCAATCATGATGCACGTCATTTCCCCAATGTCCCCGAGTCTGGATATGATAGAATTCTAGTCGATGCCCCATGTACTGGTTCAGGTACCACAAGAAAGAATCCTGACGTATGGAGAAGATGGAAACCCAATAGTGGTCGCTCAATGCAAAAGTTGCAGATTGACATACTTGATAGAGCAGTAAAATTGACTAAAACCGGTGGGCGAATAGTCTACTCTACTTGTTCATTAGATCCACTTGAGAATGAAGCAGTCGTGGCTGAAATATTGCGAAGATTTCCATATTTATCTCTTTCATCAGCTCATCATGCAATACCGAATTTAATAGCATCAGAGGGATTTAGAGATTGGCCAATCCTAGACGATGATGGTTCAATCATAGAGAATGAAGAGGTAAGAGAGAGTTTCTTGCCACCAATTGAAGAAAAAATTGCTGAACAACTTTCGTTGTGTATGAGAGTCTGGAACGATCAATCACAAGGAGGCGGTTTCTTCCTTGCCGTTATCGAAAAATCAGATTCGTTTCAAAAAAAGAAAATCCAAGTTCAAGAAACCCTATCTTCTGATGATTCGCCAATCGACAAAGATACGGTGCCTCAACCAATCAATGAAAATCAATCAGAAATGCTTTCTCAACATATAGGCAATGTCCCAGATAATCTCTGGGTTAGGGGGAGAAAAGTTCTCTGGGCCACCCCAGAGGCGAAGATGATTTGGAATTCAGAGCGAAGTCGAAGAGGTGGGAGAACTCGAATTCCAGGTCAACGATGGCGACCACTTAGTGTAGTTCATCTTGGCCAAGAGGTGGCCCATTTACGTAAGGGTGAGTTTGAGAGAATTGTTGGTTCTGCAGCTGGAAAATTAGCCGAAACAATCGAAATGGGTGTAGTTGAGGTTTCTGCCGAATGTATTGATTCGCTTCTAGCAGGAAATGAACCTAAACCTGAAGAATTATCATCTGATATATCTCAGATACGAGGTAACCTGTTACTTAGAGACACATCAGATGGAACTACCATCCCAGTATGGATTGGAGGCCGGGTTACTCTGATGTTGCGTACCTCAGAGCATATTGTTATGTGCGCACTAAGGGGAGTAATTTTTCCTTCAAAGTCAGAAGAAGAGTGAACATTCGCTCAACAAATCTGCATTATTACAGGTGAATGTTCAATAACCAACTTGTCTAAGACTCATTTCCCGAGGCTTTGTAATGCTTGATGAGACGGACCGAGGCATCATTGAGGTGCTTGAAAAAGATGCTCGTACTTCATTGCGCAAGATTGCTGAAAAAGTTGGAGTATCACTCGGCACTGTAAGTAATCGTGTCCATAAGTTGGAAGACTCAGGTGTAATCAAAGGATATCGAGTAATCCTTGATTCGGATAATGTAGGATGGGGGCTGACTGTTGTCATTGGACTTCGTATAGAGAAAGGACGGCTGATTGAGATTCAAGAGAAAATTGCTGTCGATCCGCGGGTATATGGTGTGTATGATGTGACTGGTGATTATGATTCTATGATAATTGCAAAAGCCAGAGATCGAAATGATTTAGATAATCTATCAAAGAATGTTCTTTCGATGGATGGCATATTGAGATCCGTAACTCATCTTGTACTAAATACTGTGAAAGAGGACCCCATTTCTTTCCCAAAGTAGAATTATTCTTCTTCAGAATATGATCTGATAAGTGGTAGTAGAGAATTAGCATAAGGTGTCAATGCTTCTACTGTTCTGCCTTCAGGTTTCATTGTCTTCAAAAGAATCATTCTAAGTTCTTCATCAACTTTCACATCCATAGATTGTAGTCGGTCACGTAGTGCAGTCTGTAGGCGACCACCTGTACGATCCCAATCCATCAATAGAATCAACGGAGGCCCTCCATCAACGACATTCCGGGTTCCGTATTTGTCGTGAAAATATGCAACTAATCGAGACCTATCCCAACCTCGATTTATCTTTTCAATAATCCCTGAAAATCCTAGTGCTCGTAAGGCAATCTCATCCTTTTTTCCTTCGACTAGAATAGGACATCCGGAACCACCGTCGAGAATATCTCGATTTCTTTTTTGAGATTGAGCCATAGCCTTCGCAGCTTTATCAAAACGAACTGCTCTGTCAGCCGGACCAGTAGATTTGGCTCTATCCCAGTGCCAATCATTTTTTCCCATGTCTAATCCTCTATTAATTTTTGAATGTCGGCTATTTTGTCTCCACGTAGTTTGATAGTTTTACGGCGTTTACTGTGACCAACTACAATACTAACATCTGCTTTCTTCATACCAATTTCTCTTGCTAGTAATTCAATCAATTCAACATTGGCTACACCATCAACTGGAGGTGATCTGACTGCAATCTTCAATCGCCCTCTCCATGGTTCAAATCCAATAATTTCAGAGCGTTTAGAGCCAGGTTGAATGTCTATTTCAACCAAGGTATTACCTTCCGACTTCCTAACCCAATTAGGTTCCATTCAAACCTCTCTAGGGTAGGCTGCGTTTGAAGTCATTTCCAACTCACTCTAACACCATCAGACAATTGTTGCCTACCTCACACTTATGAGGGGTCTTCGCCCGCGCTACAACTAGAGATTGCTATGGGTTTCATCACACCAATATTCGATGCTCTTTGGAGTGAGTTCGTACTTTGGTCAGCATTAGTAGGGGGAATCACCTTTGGGTGGCTATACCATCATTCATTCTTCTATCGCTCAGAAGAAGGTGTTGACAATAATGTTGACAATCTACAAGTTGGGGTTTTTCCAGTTCATTACGACAATTTGAAACTTGAAGTGACTTGGACATTAGTCCCATTCATACTTATTGTTTATCTCGCATTTATCTCATGGGCTCCCCTTGATAATGTTTGGACATCCGCAGATTCTGATGGCGACTATGGTGAGGAATGTACTACTCAGACATCATCCAATTTAGTATGGGATGAAGGTGAAGGTAAGTACACTGCAGAATGCTACCATGTCATTGAACTTGTAGGATTCCAATGGGATTGGGATTTTGACTGCTTTGATTTAGCCGCGGACATATGTGAAGAAACTATGGTAACGATCGAAGGTAATGACAAGAAGAATATCAATCTTAAGCAAGGCGAAGTTTACCTTGTTGAGATGTATTCCCAAGATGTCACTCACTCACCTTGGTTCGTATCTATGGGTAACAAAGAAGATATCCAACCTAGTCAGACAACAAATCTTTGGCTTCCAG
>JASMAJ010000230.1 GCA_030754395.1 Candidatus Thalassarchaeaceae archaeon
GTGCCGGAACTGTGAGTGTGAATGGTGATGCGGCTTTTACAGGCACTGGAAAAATGGGTAATGGTCTTAGTGTTGATGGTAGTGGAGATTCTGCGGAAAGTGGAACAACATCGATTGATACAGGTGGCACTTGGAGTATTGAAGCTTGGATGAAGACTGATGACACCAGCGATGGTACCATAGTCTTTCTGGGTGACTTTGATGGAAACGACGAGGACAATGACCTTTCAATTGGATTAGGTAGCAGTGATGAGGTAAAGCTCTGTGAAGACTCATGTACTGGCTTCGGAAAATCGTACACTACCTCAGGCGTGAATCTTGCAACTGATACATGGTATCATGTTGCAGTTACTCATGATGGTAGTAATGGCATCAATATATTTGTTAATGGAGAAGGGAAGTCTATTAGTGGATTAATTACCATAGATGCTGCAAGTTCGCCAAAAGTTGTATTAGGTGAAGGTGATTTGCATGGAGATTTCAGTGGTGTCATTGATGACGTCAGGATGGTCAACTACGAACGAGGAGCCTTTGCTGGAGGAATAATGATCAGCAAGGTGGTTCCATCAACGGACAAGGTCACACTTTACAATGCGGGGAGCACCTCTTACGAAATATCTGGACTGAGATTGAACGACGGGCGTTCGGGTGGGGACCCCACCATCTGCTGGAACGCTGGATTTTCAACCGACACTATAGCTGCTGGAGGGACGTTGGAGGTTGATTGTAACGTTGATGCTGATGATGGTCTGTTCCTACAGGATTTAGATGGAGACAACGACAACAGCATTGATATCGTTCCTGATCCGCCAGGCAAGGCTTGGACCATTGATGGTGTCTGCTGGAATGATGGAAGTGGTACGGATTCAGAATGTAACGGAAGCAATGACCCAATGATTGCAGCCGGAGTATGGGCAGTGGGTGTATACATGGATATGAGTGAAGGTGACGGAGATACATTGCATCTAAAAACCAACGGTAACAATGATGAGGGGGCTGATGACTGGTATGTACCAGAGTTCTCGACGTTACTGATGCCAATAGCTTCCGTGCTATTGATTGTCGGATATAACTACAGAAGAAGAGAAGCTCTGGATTAAGACTAAATTCGGCGCCACTTGGTGCCTTCGGGAGTATCCTGAATCTCAATTCTCATCTCGGCAAGTTTCTCACGTATAGAATCAGATTTAGACCAATCCTTGGCTGTACGTGCTTCATCACGTTGAGCTATCAAATCCTTGATAGAAGCAATTAGGGTATCATCAGTTATATTCTCTGTAAACAATCCTAGAACCTGATTCCCATAATAATCGAATGTCTTCACCAACTCAGTTCTCAAATCCGATGCAAGGCTGGATTCAGGGTGATTGTTCGCAATTCTAGCTAATTGAAATAATGATGCTAGGGCCTCGCGCGTATTGAAGTCATCATTCATCGCCGAAACAAAATCCTCACGGCATTGTTCTATTGCTTCCACTAATTCAGGTGGCTTCTGATTACCGTTTGTTTCTTCATCCCTGAATCGGCGATAAGTCCCTTCCAGTCTCTTGTAGGCTGCCATCGATTCCTTCAAACTTGAATTGCTGAAGTCAATCGGTGACCTGTAACTTCCATTCAGAAGATAGAATCTAAGAATAGGAGCGCTATATTCCTTCATAACATCCCTGACCTGGAAGAAATTATCAAGGGATTTAGACATCTTCTCCTTGTCTATTGTGAGAAAACCGGTGTGAATCCAGTAATTCGCCACGGGTGAATGATTGGTGTGGCATTCCGTCTGTAATATCTCTGACTCGTGATGTGGGAATTTTAGATCAACTCCACCTCCATG
>JASMAJ010000231.1 GCA_030754395.1 Candidatus Thalassarchaeaceae archaeon
TGTCAATTCTTATGTTTGTCATCTCCTCTGTATGGACCTGCCAACGCCCATCTCCAGTAGGGTGCGATTCGGTGACATGTAGTCTTAGAGAGAGTGTTTCCCCAGATTCAATTCCAAATAAGTTGCTTGCAACGTTAACATTTGCATCGGAATGAACACTATCTTCAATCGCTTCCATACGGACTGCCAACACCTCATCGAGTGTCATTTCACCAGTGAGAGGCGCTTCATCTGTAAGGCCCCAAACAGGCGATGCAATTCCGCCTACAATCAGAAGAAGTAAAGCCAATGGCAATAGATACTTCTTCAACCAGAGATTATTAGTTGGTAGGGCAAATCCAGCAAAAGCAACAGCAGTTCCGAGTATTCCCACTATCAGAGTCAGGGCGTTCGACCCCATGGTGGGGGAAACATCCTCGTAATCTCCAACATAGGCTTCACCAGCGAGCCAGTTCGCATCCCCTGAGAATTCTGAAGGAGATGCACTCCCTAAACCCTCATATGATAATCTTGCAAACCAAGAGTATGATTGGAAATGATTGTTTTTACCAGACCAACAGGCGAGATAATTGCCCTCAGGTGGATCTTCATAATGAATTTCAGTGATTTGTTCACCTGCTTCATAGGTGGTTTTCACAGCAGGATTTTTCGGAGTTTTCCCTCCTTCTCTAATTAGTTCTGGTGGGGTGTGAGGTTGCTCAATTTCAAGGGGCACAGAGGTCCAGTGAACTACGATAGTCATCGACCTTAGGTATTCTGGCAGTGGAAATTTAAAGCAGTCTTGATCTGCATCGAGAAGAGCCCCTTTGGTGAGGGTTTCAACATCAGCAATTTGGACCGGATTCCCTGCGCTGCTTGGCTCATCGACGTTCTCAGCGGCAATGTCAGCACTCCATTCAACCGGTATGATTAATCTTGAACTGCCTCGCAAATACAATTCCCAAGTGACTGGTTCACTGATTTCAAATGAAATTGACAGCCCAACTCCGTCTCTTGGTCGAACGAGTCTTCCTAATGAAAGGTCGAGTTCAGCATCTTCAAGGCGATAATCACCAAGTTTCGGTGAAGTGGGACTCCCCCCCTCCAAGGTCCAACTATTACTACTGCGTCCTGCCCAGAAATCAACGACGATGTCAGGGGAATTGATGCCTGCATTATCTTCCTGAATCCGTAAATCAATAACAAGTTCGTCAATCATAGTGGGCAATAGTGCGAGGTGACTTTGTTCTGGATTCATGATGAATTCAATCGTCACAATCTTTGGTGAAAGTGGACTTGCCGAGCTCTCTTGACGTGACATCATATCTATACCACTCTCTGAATTATCTAGTAGGCAACTCGTTTCTGAGAGGCATGAAAGATTCAGGGTATTTGTCGTCTGTGATAGTTCTGCTTCAGAATTTAGGTTGATGGAAGATAGCAGTAAACTCATTAGAATAGCGAAAAGGAATACGATTCTGACTGGCGAGGCTAGAACAGGCCTTGCCAGCGAAGAATCCACCATCGGTAAGAAGGGTCAGGCTTCATAGTAATGAATCTCTCTCTCTTTTTGTGTGATGGTTCTTATTGAATTTCCAGCGCACAATCAATTAATTTCACACGACAGGTCCGGCAGATATAGCGACCAGCGGACCTAACGGAGCGTTTAGTCTGCCAATCGCAGTTTGGACATTTCCATGCAAACTTTGCATTCAATCCTCTAAGGTATTTTGTAAATTCAAGTCCCATTCCCTTTGCATCAGTATCTGGCCACAGAGCCTCGAGTTCCCTGAATAATCGATTGTGTCCGGAGTAGCCAAGTGCGTGAAGAAATTCGTGAAAAAGCAGA
>JASMAJ010000232.1 GCA_030754395.1 Candidatus Thalassarchaeaceae archaeon
GGCGATCGAGTGATTGAACTTTATCCAGCACTGCAAAAACCATGCGTCCTCACAGGCGCAATGCGTCCATGGATAATGAGAAATACAGATGCCTTGCAAAACATTGTCGAATCGTTCGCGGTTGTGCAACTACTTCCTCCGGGAGTTTATGTGGCAATGCACAATAGAGTTTTGCAATTTCCCAGTATTATGAAAGATAGAAAAGAACTACGTTTTACTAAAATAGAAAGTTAATTTACATGTCAAATAAATACTTAACTGCACCCGTTCCGAGTAAATCTATGCCTAAAGGCATTCCTTACATTATTGGCAACGAAGCTGCTGAGCGTTTCAGTTTCTATGGGATGAAGGGCATCCTTGTAATTTTCATGACCCAATATTTATTCATGTTACCCGGTTCGGGAAGTGAAGCAATGTCGAAGCCAGC
Organism: Candidatus Thalassarchaeaceae archaeon; assembly: GCA_030754395.1. Taxonomy (GTDB): domain Archaea; phylum Thermoplasmatota; class Poseidoniia; order Poseidoniales; family Thalassarchaeaceae; genus MGIIb-O1. Next base: position 428 of record JASMAJ010000232.1, read on the forward strand.
GGCAATGGAAAATTACCACCTCTTCACTACGGCGGTCTACTTCTTCCCAATTTTCGGCGCATTGCTAGCTGACATTGTTCTTGGAAAATATCTCACGATTATGATTTTGAGCACGGTGTACTGTGCAGGCCACGGTGTGCTAGCCATGATGGGATCGACAGAGTGGATTAATTTGTCTCCTGGCATAGTCTTGGCAATTGGGCTCATTTTGATTTCAGTTGGTTCTGGTGGAATCAAACCATGTGTTTCGGCGCATGTTGGAGATCAGTTTGGAAAACAAAATTCATACTTATTAGAGAAAGTTTTTGGTTGGTTCTACTTTTCAATTAATACTGGCGCATTTCTTTCGACATTACTTACGCCATGGCTCTTGGAGTGGTACGGTCCGCACTTGGCCTTTGGTATACCAGGTGTATTAATGGCGATTGCAACAATTGCATTTTGGATGGGACGAAAAGTCTTTATACACATTCCAGCAGGAGGGTCAGAATGGCTTAAAGAAACATTGAGTGCCGAAGGGATAGGGGCGATATTTAAACTTGCCGTTATTTTCATATTCATTGCAGTTTTCTGGGCTCTTTTTGACCAAACGGGTTCTTCGTGGGTGTTACAAGCCGAGGATCTCAACCGTAACTGGCTTGGAATGAATTGGTTGTCATCACAAATTCAAGCAGTGAATCCAATTATGATTTTAATCTACATTCCACTCTTCCAATTTGTGGTGTACCCAATCATTAATTCGGTTTGGAAGTTGACTCCCATTCGAAAGATATCAGTTGGATTATTCGTTATGGTTGTTGGGTTTGCAATGGTTGGTATGGTGCAAGGTTGGATTGATCAAGGGCAACGCCCATCAATTGGATGGCAAGTTCTTGCGTATGCAATTTTGACTGCTTCGGAGGTGATGGTTTCAATTACAGGTCTAGAATTTGCATACACACAAGCACCAAAGAGAATGAAGTCAGTCATTATGGCGCTATTTCTGATGAGTGTTTCTCTTGGCAACTTGTTTACTGCGACGGTGAATCACTACATTGTAGTTCCCGATCGTTTAGGAGAAGCCAAAAGTATTGTTAGTGATTGGAGATTAGATAAGACAGATAAGCATGTGGATAATGCTCTTCATCATGACCGTAAAACGGAAGCAGCTAAGTTAGGTATCGATTATCAAGAAAAAGAAGAAGGTGGCTTTACACTAACTCTTAAGCATTGGGAAGAATCAATTGATGATGGAGATATCCGTGTTGGATATGGACCAGATCTTGAACGTCAATCACTTGTAGCATCTGAAGTGGACGTCATTACAAATGCAGTTGGTTTAATTGGAGAATTCTGGAATCA
>JASMAJ010000233.1 GCA_030754395.1 Candidatus Thalassarchaeaceae archaeon
CACAGATGATGTCATTCATGCAGCAGTCGATTTGCAGTTTGTAGTAGGGCGAGTTAATGCGGTTGAAAGTGACATGATTATCGTTGATTGGGAGAGCCCTCTTTGGATTCGTTCACAAGGCTCTCCTTCAATTCTGATTTCACAATTAGATGCAATGCCAATGCGAATTATTGGATATGTCGAAGACATAGAATGTTGTTGATTAGACAATGTTCGGCTTTTCCTCTCCTCGCGCGCAAGGCGCACGCGAGGCTACTCATCAGCCCGAGCAGTTATAGCCACGAAGAGTCGCTGCGCCAATTGGGATGTACTCAGCCGGGCGTAATGCCCGACTGGATGAAGGTGAGTCGGAGCTATTCGACAACCTAAGTCTAGTTGGGGTAAGTGGGAGATTTTGCGGGATTCTCACCGAGCGTCAGCTAACCTTTCAGGACTTTAGTGGATTTGGGATTAGAATAAAACTCTCAAACATCAACACACTACGAAACATCAACTTAGCAAGCCTTCCTACCGGATTTCTTACAATCGGTGGATTAGGAACTTGGGTGGGACTACAGGTGTTATCTCCACCCATTGGTTGGGTTGTTTCTGCAATAGGCTTGGCAGCAGTAACATTGTATTTGACGATGAAGACTCCCGTATTGTCAATTGAGACTAACGGTGGAGAAAAACATCTAGTTACAGGAAGTCAGTCAGAATTGTTACGACTTTGCATGATGGTAGATCGAGTAATGCATGGGTCAACAATTGAGGACGCAAAAAAGGGTTTGAAAATATTAGAGGAAGAGATTAGGCAACATCAAATGAGTTTAGAGCCAAAGGCACTGCTTAGCGCTCCAGAAACAAATCTGACTCCTGAAATTAATCAAGTTGAAACTAGTGTGAATGAACTATCTTCAGCTCTTACTCCCGTTTCAATAGCCCCATCAGCATCTCCTATTGGTATTATTTCGGATTCCCCCATTTCATCACCCGGTGGAATTTTTGCATCCCTAGAAGCACATGAACCAAGACCCAGCACCATTTCTGAACCCTCTCAGAACCACCTAGGGACTACTCCTGATAGTCGCTCTGCATATGAGAGAGCATGGGGGAGAAAAGAATCTCCTCCATGGTATGAAGAAAAGCCGATTAATCATTCAGAGAATCGTATGGATGAAGTATTTTCAGATGCAATGGGTTCATTCAATATTTTTGAGGAAGGAGGAATTTTTGATTCCGAACAAAACACACCTCCAAGTTATTCAACAGCTCCAACAACTCCAACATACACCTCTCCAACCGAAGACATAGGACTTTTCCCTTCTGATTCTTTCAATCAAACCAACGATACCAATCCAAACTACAGTCCCGCAATAGTTCAATCAAGACCGCCATCAAGTTCTGAGATGATTCGCTCAGCCCAGCAGAGACACACAAACTATGAGCCACAGAATAACTGGAATCTACCTTCTCCTACTGAAAATGCAGTTCGTGAGGAGTGCCGACCAGGTCTTGTTAGAACTGCTAAAGCACGTCAAGCCTACTTAACTGAACAATCTACTTCATCTGAACCAACAGATTCTCCAGTCAAATCAGAGAAATTTGGTGAAGATTTTCCTGCTGTCTCTAAGCTGGCAAATAGTATGGGTAATGGAAGAGTCAGAGAGACTCGGGACAGGGTCAAGAAACAGAATTGGATTGAGTCACTTCTAGCACCGAGGCCTCGCAGGGTTCAGGAAAGAGCCCTTTCTTATAGTTCAGAATAT
>JASMAJ010000234.1 GCA_030754395.1 Candidatus Thalassarchaeaceae archaeon
GGGGCCCTCTATCGTCGAGGGCCCCATCATTCTACGAGTTCATCATCTTCCCAAGTTCCTTCAATGTTGATTCAATGGGTTCAGCGCCGGGACAAATTCCTTTCCAACATCTTCATTCTTTTCTCCTGACCGAACTCCCTTGCCAATTCAATTTCATTGATCATGAATTGTTCTGGTGAGCCACCTTCTTCGGAGATAAATGTAACAACAGTGAATTCAGAATCCAGAGGTCCCTTCTTGAGTATGAAATCTCCCAATCTATTCGCCCTCATTTTTATCTCACATTCAAGCTTCTCAGTAACATTTTTGCGAAAAATATTGGCACGATGCATTTCGAAATATCCTCCCCACCATATACCACAATATTTCAGATCGATTACGTATATCCCACTGCGTTGAAACATCCTTTCCCTAGCGTGTTTAGTGTCAAACTTTGCTTTGATAATATGGTTTGATTGGATGTAACTATCCATCCACAATTCCGCTTCTTTAGCGGTGATCCAATCGGCTTCAGACATTATGGTTGATATCATCTCCTCATTGAAGAATGCTACTATTCCCGTTTTCATTGAGATCCCTCTGATGCGTATACGAGTCAATGGGTTCAGCAGTAGCACCCTCTGAGGTGGGGACTGTTTCAGTGGGTCCCTTCCTTGCGATTTCAGCGGATGAATGCTGTTAAATCTGCGTTGATTGTGCCCCATTCATGGCCGCTAGGAGTAGGTCTCTCAAACGGTCTCTTGTCCAGTCAAAAGATGACCGCAATAAATTTCTCAGGGAATTCAAAGATTACATCTCACAGCAGAGTCACGGGCTTCGACATTGGACTGGTCCTAGGACACATTCAACATGGGGCGAGTCGCTATTGAGTAGGAGAGCAGGCCCAGTAGAGGAGGGGCCTGGAGACATTCTCATTGGAATTCATACGGGTGATGGGCCCGATGGTTGTATTTCTCCTATGTTAACCAAACAGGCCCCGCTTCTCGTAGTAAGAGTAAAGCGCGTTTTGTCTCCAAAGACTGCAAATGCAAATCTAAAGAAAGAAATCATTTCGGTCTCATTCAATCGCAGAACTCACAGAGAAATTGTTGATGAATATGACTCGTTTTATTTTGGTGGGACCGAATATCACAATAGAGCAGCATCTACACTCGCAAAATTGCTAGAACCACTATTGCAATCGTTTGCGGATAGGTTGTGAGTTATGGACAACAGGTGTGGGAAGCAGCGGTACTCTTCACAGAAGGCGGCGAACAAAGCTAGGAAGAAGTCAATGAAGATTCAGCCCGGCCTGCAACTATCAGTTTACCAATGCAAGGACTGCCACGGGTATCACTTGTCCAAGCATCTCCACAGAATTGGAGGTTAGTCCGTACCCTCTGTGATGCCCTCGCGTCAGAGGGTTCTCAGTAGATTCAAATCTATCACTTAGATTGAGAGTCTAATGGATAAGCCAAGTGATGCGAGGAACTCACCCCGTTTGCCAGTAACTTACTCGGATCTTGACATTGGTTTTGAAGGGGAATTTAGAGAACTGAAGATGTGGGTCTCAGGAGTCAAGGCTAAGGGATTTATCGATCATCTCTATAGCGCCAGAATCAGAATTCTGTTTGTTCCAGGAATAGACATCCGTTTTGTTCCCTGGCGCAGAATCCACAAAATTCCGTGGCTACCAATGTGGTGACATGCATCTTGAAGTACCACCCGGTCGTTGCAAAAGCGTACAGGGC
>JASMAJ010000235.1 GCA_030754395.1 Candidatus Thalassarchaeaceae archaeon
AGTAATCAGAACAACTTCTTCTCCTGCTTTGAATGAGCGAACTGCAATTAGCGAATCATTTTCAACTAATTTGATGGCATATTTTCCATTACGATTTATTTTCACATACTGTGAGAGGGCAGTTCTTTTTGCGCGACCATTCTTAGTGGCGAACATCAAGTAATGTCCTTCGTGATTTTCTAGAAGGTCTCTGTTTATTGGTAATATGGCTACCACACTTTCATCTTCGCGAAATCCTTCTAGGAGATTTTTGACATGAGTTCCTTTTGCTTGTCTGCTTGTTTGAGGAGTTTCCCAAGCTCTTAATCCGTACACTCTTCCTTGATCTGTGAAGATGAGCAATCTGTCCTTGGAAAAACAAGCATGTACACTTTGAGGCACATCTTCGTCCTTCGTGGTGACCCCTTTGAGTCCCGTGCCCGCGCGGTTTTGCAATCTAAACGCCTCAATAGGATTGTGACGAAGATAATTTCCTTTAGAAAGCGATATGACTATTGCCTTCTCTTCAATGAGGTCTTCTCGATCCATCGAAAGCGGCATGGGATTGATGTCAGTTCTTCTTTCATCACCATGCTTGTCAGTCACATCTTGTAATTCATTCATTACAATATTCAGTATTTCTTCTCGACTTGCAAGAATTTCGTTGTATCGAGTAATGGCAATTTTTAAATCACCCTGTTCTTTTTCCAATTTCCCTACAGATTGTTTAGTTAGCCGTCCTAGAGGCATATCGTATACGGCCTTGGTTTGGATGTCGCTCATTCCATATGTTTTTGCCAACCTCTGATGTACTTCGTTGTAGTCTTCACTGTCTCGAATTATATCTGTAATGTCACGTCCATGGGCTGCAACAATCAATAATCCTTCAAGAAGGTGTATTCGAGCCTCAGCCTTAGCCAATTCAAATTGTGTTCTCCGCTCAATGACTCCCTCACGATGCCTAACCCATGTGTGAAGAATTGTTGGTAAGTCGAGTTGAACTGGTTGCCCGTTGATGATTCCCATCATATTGGCAGAGTAAGACTCTTGCAACCTGCTAGATTTGTAGAGCTGATTTAGCACAGCGTGCGGATCTGCATTCTGTTTAACTTCGATGACAACCCTGATTCCCTCTTTCGATGATTCATCTCTGATATCTCTGATGCCTTTGACATATTCTTTTCCGACTAATCCCGCAATCTTCTCAAGCATGTCTGCCTTCTTCACTTGATAGGGTATGGCGTGGATGATGATTTTCTTGTCCGTACCATCTTCTAATACTTCGCAATCGCTTCTGATATGGAATTTACCTTGTCCTGTTTCATACATGTCACGTATACCATCGATCCCGTAAATGGTTGCTCCAGTAGGAAAATCTGGGCCTTTTAGGAGTTTTAGGTAACTACTGAGTTCTACTAGTGGTGCTACATCTGGATTTCCTTTATCAAGCCCTTGCTCCTTGATAGAGTCGATGTGTAGGCGAATTGTGTTGGTCATTTCAGAGAGATTATGCGGGGGTATTTTCGTTGCCATTCCAACTGCAATACCATCACTTCCATTCAGCAATAGATTAGGTATGCCAGCAGGAAGAACTGTTGGCTCATTTTCTGAATCATCGAAGTTTGGTTGAAAATCGACGGTCGCTTTTTCGATATCAGCGAGCAAACTGTTTGCTAGCCGGTCAAGACGACTTTCGGTGTATCGCATTGCTGCTGGCGGATCTCCATCAATGCT
>JASMAJ010000236.1 GCA_030754395.1 Candidatus Thalassarchaeaceae archaeon
TATTTAGAGTGTATTTAGAGTGCTTTTAGAGGGTATTTAGAGTGTATTTAGATTGTATTTAGAGGGTATTTAGAGGGCATTTAGAGGGTATTTTGAGGGTATTTAGAAGGTATTTAGATTTGACACTAGATTTTAAGGGCCGTACTATTGGGAGATGTTAGGTTTTGTTACATAAGTGTAGAAAATATTAGATGAGGAGGTGAGTAGCGATGGAATTTATCGCTGCGATTGGTGCCGTCCTCGTTGGTCTAGCGGTTGGTGGACTTAGCGGTTATTTTGGCTGGCGAATAATATCGAGTAGTAAGATTGAGTCAGCCCGACAAGGCGTACAAAAAATGTTGGATGATGCACGCGTTCAAGAGCGTGCCTTGTTGACGGAAGCACGTGATCAAGCACAGCGCGTAAGATCTGTTAGTGAAAGTGAACGCGTTGAGCTCAGGGAACGTAGATCTGAAGTACAACAAGTGGAGCGCCGTGTCTCTAACCGTGAGGAAAATGTCGAACGACGGGCCAATAATCTGGACGGGCGAGAGGAAGCACTGGCTGACAAGGAAAAAGAATCTGATTCCATTCGTATGGATTTGGAGGGGTTGAGAAGTCAGGAGCTAACTAAGTTAGAAGAGATATCGAATTTGTCAGAGGACGAGGCTCGTGGTGAGGTTATGCGTCTGGCTGAAGAAGAGATGGGACAAGAGCTCGCCATTCGGTATAGAGATATGGAAGAGAGTGCTAAAGATGAAGCCACAGACAATGCCCGTAACATTTTAGGACTTGCTATACAGAGACTTGCATCTGACGTTGTTTCTGAGGCTACATTAACTAGCGTCCCTTTGCCAACAGATGAAATGAAAGGTCGTCTCATTGGTCGTGAAGGAAGAAACATTAGAGCCATAGAGAAGGCAACTGGCATAGACCTTATCATCGATGATACACCAGAGGCAGTAACTCTATCTGGGTTTGATCCAATTCGTAGGGAAACCGCGAGATTGGCGGTAACTAAGTTGATAGCGGATGGACGGATTCACCCCGCTCGGATAGAAGAGATGGTTTCTAAGTCAGAAGAAGAATTAATGGAAACGATCAAGAAAGCAGGAGATGCGACCCTCATGGATACGGAGGTTCGAGGTGTCAACTCCGAACTGGCCAAGTTACTTGGTAGGTTAAAATACCGCTTCAGTTATGGAGAAAACGTTCTGCAGCACAGTATAGAAGTTGCTCATTTGGCTGGTATGATGGCGAGTGAAATTGGTGTCGATGTTAAAGTAGCAAAAATGGGTGGTCTTTTACATGACATTGGGAAAGCGCTTACCCACGAGATTGAAGGTCCTCATGCACAGATGGGTGCGGATGTAGCTGCAAAGAATAAGATACCTGAATCAGTTGTAACTGCTATAGCAGAACACCATGATGACGACCATAGCTCCATAGAATCTTTTCTAGTAGCTGCGGCTGATGCCATAAGTGCAGCCAGGCCAGGTTCTCGGCGCGATACAGTAGAGCACTACATACAGCGACTTGAGGCCCTGGAGGACGTAGCTCGAGCATTTGATGGAGTGGAGAGGTGCTTTGCAATACAGGCAGGCAGGGAAATACGGATTATAGTGCAGCCTGACAAAGTGGATGACGTTTCGGCAACAACAATGGCCAGGGATATAGTGAAGAAAATAGAGGAAACTTTAACCTATCCTGGACAGATTAAAG
>JASMAJ010000237.1 GCA_030754395.1 Candidatus Thalassarchaeaceae archaeon
TCAATCAATCTAGTGGTGATGGTGAGTTTACTGTATACCCACTTGCTTATGAAGGGGCAAATGATTCTGTAACATTACACCTTCCAGAGGCTTCTCCACCTGAAATCGGCACCCAATCTTTTGATGAAAATTTGATCCCGCTGATATTTGCAGTTAATACCACTAACTGGTCTGAGCCGTGTCCAAGTGCATCTAGTTTGATGGTGCTAAACAAAATGGGCCCTCAGGACTACAATCCATCATTTGTAGGATCCCCTACGGGTTGTGATTTAAATTACACAGATTTTCATTATGAATTCACCTTTTTTGTAGGATTAGATGATAGAGAAAATGATTCAGTATCATTGTATCTTCCTGAACAGGGCAACTATTTTCTTGGTACCCAAACAATTAATGAAAACATGACACCTTTGATTTTTCCAGTTAATACTAATAATTGGGATGAAAACCATTGCGCTCAGGAAATACGCATTGCTATAACCGATCAGGGTTCTGATTGGTATTACCCCGATTACACGCAGTGGGGGCAGCCTCCAATATGTCCTAAAATGACATACTACATTCATTATGAAACCACTTTTGGTTCAATAGATTATGATACAGGGTACGGTGAAATTTATCTTGACGAGCCACTGGAAGAAAAAGAACTAGAAGTTGAATATTGGAGTTATACAGAAGGAATGGAGTTTGGAGATTTTGTTGAGTGCCTCGCCCCATTGTTCTCTTTTGCACTTTTTGTTGTTTGGATAATCCAGATTGTCCGAGCGTTCCAAGCAGGGTTGACAACTCAAGGCACAGGGATGTTGGTGGGAATAATTCCAGCATTCTTCGTTTCTCTAATTCTAACATTTGTAATAGGAATAATTCTATTTGGATTCTAATGATATTGATCTTGATATTTCCCATCTAGAATCCTAGGCAGATGACTCACCTAGGTCGAGGAGTAGAGAGGGCCAATGATGCATGGGTGGAGAAAATTGTTCAGGAGATGTGGGATTGTGTGAATCTCCCTGCACCCCCAGCAGCAGCTAGCGATTGTCAATGGTGTGATAGGTTAGCAGTAAAAATATCCTTGATTAATTTTCACATGTTTCTACGGTATTGTCCGCCTACTTCGAATAGAGCCTCGGTAATTTGACCTAGGGAAGCTACCTTCACAGTATACATGAGTTCTGCAAAAACATTTCCACCGCTTATCGCAACTTGCTGAAGTTTTGCTAAGGCGGCAGGTGTAGCATCAGCATGCTTGGCATGGAATTCTTCTAGTCGCTCTAGACAGCCGGCCTTCTCTTCAGGTGTAGCCCTGCTCAATTCCATGTCAAAGGAGTCTGCTGCAGATTCATCAAATGCTTCAGCATCAGGGTTCTCAAACATGTTGACGCCCACAATAGGTAATTCACCAGAATGCTTCAATTCCTCATAATGCATTGATTCATCCTGAATCTTGGAGCGTTGATACATCATCTCCATGCTGCCAAGGACACCACCACGCTCGCTGAGCCTCTCAAATTCACGAAGCACGGCCTCCTCGACCATGTCGGTTAACTCTTCAACGAGGAAAGAGCCTTGCATGGGATTCTCACATTTGTTCCAACCAAATTCCTTGTTGTTAATCATCTGAATAGCCAACGCCCTGCGCACAGAATCTTGAGTTGGGGTGGTTACT
>JASMAJ010000238.1 GCA_030754395.1 Candidatus Thalassarchaeaceae archaeon
TTCCTCGAAGCAATGAGCAAGATGTACTAATTGATGAAAAGTACGAATCCGAGGTAGAGATTATTTCAGTTAATTCTCTTGATGAAGTTCTTCATCATGCACTTATTGGTGCTGAAGAGAAGGTTAGCATTGTAGAACGTCTGGCTAATGTCATCGATACAATCTCTACTGGCCCTGATACTCAACCTTCTGCTTGAATAAGCCACCAGATTATTGATTTTCAATAAGTCCTAGTGTTTTCCTTCTTACCTTATCTCTAAGTCCTTGTTACAACCGGAGGAGAGGGGGAGGGAGATGACTAGGCCTGCAATAATAGCCCACGGAGGTGCTGGTCCAGGGCCAGACAGAACTGCTAATTTAGAACCAGCAATAGCCAAGGGTAGAGCGATTCTTCTTGCAGGTGGAAATGCAATTGAAGCGGCAGTAGAGGCCTGTGTAATCCTTGAAAACGACCCCGTGTTCAATGCAGGAACGGGCAGCGTAATCCGAACAGACGGAGTCGTTCTTACAGATGCTTCATTACAAACGAGTGAAGGAAAATTGGGTTTTGTTATCGCTATGAGAGACACCCCTAATCCGATTCGCATATGTGTTGATTTATTGGAAGAGGAAATCAACGGTCTTACAGGACTCGGTGCTCGTAAATGGGCTGACCAAAGAGGCCATCTCAATGCTCCAGTTGTTGGCCGCCAACCCGAGGGTCAGATTGGAGATACTGTCGGAGTAATAGTTCGTGATTCAGAAGGCCTCATCGCTGCTGCAACTAGTACTGGTGGTTGTAGTCACAGACCTCCAGGGCGTGTAGGAGATGTCCCCCTACCTGGGAGTGGTTTTTGGGTAGAAGGAAGTGTAGCAGTTGCGGCTACTGGGATTGGTGAAGCGATAACCTGTGCACTACTTTCAAACAAAGTCTATGAGAGAATCATTACCTCTAAAGATGATTCATTAGAGTCTCTATCTAGTGCAATGAATTGGGGCATTGAATCTTTGATTGCGCCTCATCATCAAGTTGGTCTAATTGCTTTAGGACCAGATGGAGAAGGTCGAGGAGAGTCAAATACAGACATGCCTTGGGCAACTTGGTGTGCAGATTTGTGACACTAATATCCTCATTCACGGGGATGCGCTTAAGGAGGAGACTTTGGTCGAGCGAGCCGTTGGTGGTATCGTATGTCGGATATCGAGTCTCGTATTCAGCAGATTGCTCAGGTACTAGGTCAGCTTGAGGACACTCAAGTTCCACGCAATATTCGCAACTCTGCTAGAGATGCAGTTCAGATGTGGCTTCTAAATAAGGACAAAGATTTTGATATCCGCTTAGGTATGACAGCTTCTATACTAGATGAAATATTTAATGATGCGAATCTACCCATCCATTATGGTCCATTATGTCTTCAGATTCAGACTGCACTGGAAGCACTTCTGAATGAAGTCAAGAATTCCTGAGTCTTGAAGTGCTGAGACCTATTCGCTCATTCGTTGTGGCGCACATGAGGGCTTGGACAAACTTATCCTACGCAAATGTTGCAACAACATCTGCTGCAGCACACAAAATTTCTTCTGAATGGTCTAATTCTCTTGCTAGAGGCGGTGCTGCCGAGTTTGATGGTGAAGCGGAAAAGAATGGTATGATTCCTCTTAGAAAAGCAATAGCAA
>JASMAJ010000239.1 GCA_030754395.1 Candidatus Thalassarchaeaceae archaeon
TTTTGCTGCTATAGATTTAGCCCTAGAAAGAGGTGAACCTTCTATTGCGGAGAATCATTTAGAAGAAGTATCAGAAAGTCCACAGAGTCTCATACGTCAAGCAAGGTTAGCACGATTAAAGGGTGATTCTTCATTGGCTTCTGAATTAGAATCAATGGCTTTAGAAGATCTTCCTCCTTCTGAGGCAGTAAGACATCAAATGGCATCACTGGTCAGAAAACATGATGATCGTCTTCCTGGAAATAAGACTACAATTTCTCTGGTTGAAGTTGATGAAATTGATATTTCTAAACTTCCTGAATCCGATCGTTCTGCTGCATCTCTTGCTCTAGATCTTCTCCGTCATGCCGTTGCACAAGACAATGGAGAGGTTGAGGTGGCTGCTAATACTCGCTCTTCGTTAGTAACCATGATGGGAGAAAATCATCCTCGACTTGCTCTCATAGATTTAAGGTCACGATTACTTGTTGATTCAACTCATGCCATTGAAACTGCTAAAGAATTCATTGCGAATGAAGAAAATGAAACTGCAAGAATTCAAGCCATTCATGCCTCGCTTGAGGCTACACAGCCTGAATATCCTGAATGGCTTATCGCTGAGCACGCAAATTTGAACTCAAACTCACTTCGTCCGGATATCGCTTCTCATAGGCGTCTTTCAGCACAGTGCTGGTATTGGAGAGGAATACTCGAACCGAGTATGCGGCTATCACATTGGAGAGAAGCAATTAGTCGATTCAAGACTGCTGAGTGCAGTAGTGCTGCTTCTGACTTACTAACTAGGTTGACAAGATCTCTATGAGAATGTCATATTTCAGTTCCAATTAGGGTTCTAGTTTCTGCTATTCCCTTAACTGATCTTACCTCTTTCACAATACAACGTGTGAGTTCTGACTCGTCTTCTGCCTCAACTTTCACGAATAAATCATGAACGCCAAAAACAATCCATTGTCCTGTGACACAGTCGAATTTTGACACCTCATCTCTTACTGAAATTTCCTGACCCGGTTCGGTGGTGATGAGTACAAATCCTACAGCCATTTTCAGACCTCCACTGCAATTAGAGTCTCAGTTTGTTCTACTCCAGGAATCTTTCGAAATTCTCCAATTAGAACCTTAGACATTTCATTATCATCGACGAAATCAATCCTGGCTGCAAGATCATATTCTCCATAAACGATATGTGTCTCTACTACATTTTCAATAGCAAGAAGAGCTCTGTAAACATCTGATTCCATCATTGGTTTGGTCTTGATTAGAACGAATGCGGTACTCAATTCAAGACCCTCCGGTCTACCGCGCCCCCTGTCTATTTATGACTCCTACTGCGCTCGATGTGTAGTTCTCCCAACTGAGGGGAAATAATACATCAAAAGAAGTCAGCCGCCGTTTATGCAGTTGGGGCAGAAGGATAGGCGGGGCCTTTGCTTCTGTCTAATTTTTTTGATGCTGGCATCCATATCAATGCCTCTTACATCTAGTGCTTCTTCTGCTCGTTCAACTACAGTATGGTCTGGAACTGTGACTCTAAATGATGGTTATATTGTAGATGCACAAGAGGTACTTATTGTTCAGGCCGGAACTACAATACAATTGGGAGTCGATGAAGATATTACTGTCGATGGAAGAATTAATGTTCAAGGAACATTA
>JASMAJ010000023.1 GCA_030754395.1 Candidatus Thalassarchaeaceae archaeon
TTGTTTTGAGGAGGAGTCAAGTACCATCAGCGGTGGGCGAGAATCAATGGAACCCCTGATTGGGCTAGTCCTATTGGTTTCGATATTAGTTTGTGCATACCTAGCTTGGAACATAGGTGCAAACGATGTTGCGAATGCAATGGGGACGTCTGTCGGTTCTCGTGCCCTGACTCTTAAGCAAGCAGTCATTGTAGCAGCCGTCTTCGAATTCATAGGTGCTTTCTTCGCTGGCGATGCGGTTACAGATACGGTTCGTAAGGGAATCCTTGTTGTTGATTTTGAAAATCAGGTTCTCATTGATGCAATTTCTAATGATTTGATGTATGGTTTCATTGCAGCTATGATGGCTGCTGCTGTGTGGCTCACTATTGCCACACGATATGGATTACCGGTTTCTACCACTCACAGTATCATTGGTGGAATCGTTGGTGTGGGTTTGGTTATGGAAGTCCAGCATGAAACCTCTCTGATTGATTGGAATGTGGTTGAGAAGGTCGTCATGTCTTGGATCGCCAGCCCAGTTATGGGAGGTCTATTCGCATTCTTCACTTTCTGGATTATCAGGGAGACTATCCTTGAAACTTCAGATCCTGAGAAACGTGCTCGCTGGATGGCACCCATTCTATCAATTCCGACATTCTTTGTTCTTGGTCTAGCACTGCAATTCAAAGCACTCAGTAAAGTATTAGACGATAATTGGTTACCCGCTTCAGAAAATGGCTCTTGGAACCCAATGATGGACAATGCGTGGTTTCCATACAACAGTCTAATTGTAGCAGGAATAGTTTCTATTATCGCTGCAGCAATTCTTGGTTACATCCTTCGAAACTACGATTTCAAGGGAGAGGAGGAGGGATTCCACTGAGTTGAGAGAATCTTCGTGTGGTTGCAAGTCATAGCTGCTGCATATGTCGCATTCGCACACGGAGCCAATGACCGATCGAATGCCATAGGTCCAATGGCTGCTGTGTACCAAGTACTGGATGACGGTGGACTTGGGGAGATTGCACCTGTGCCCACCTGGCTAGTGCTTCTAGGAAGCATTGGGATAGCCGTCGGTGTCGTCACTTGGGGATGGAGAGTGATGGAAACCATCGGAAGTAAAATTACGGATATCACACCAACTCGTGGATTCGCCGCTACATTCGGTGCTGCAACTACTGTCCTAATCTTCTCGATGCCCTTCCTCGCAGTTCCAGTCTCCACCACCCACACTCTCGTAGGTGCAGTTGTCGGTGTCGGCCTAGCAGGAGGTGCCAAAGCTGTTGATTTCAGAGTCTTTGGAAAAATTATTGCCTCATGGTTGGCAAGCCTTCCTGCTGCAGGATTTGGTTCAATAGTAATCTACGTTGCAGTCGGCTCTGACCCCATTAAACTGCTAATCGTAATTCCAATAGCCTTCGCGGCTATCATCTACTCAATTTGGGCCACTAGGGACGGCGAAGTGTTTGTTGATGATGCATTGGCCGATGCAGGTGGTGATTCAGACAAGGGAACTCCAACCTACTTCGAACTGTTCCATACGCACGCCGAGGCTGTCGAGGACACAGTCAACCATATGCTAGAAGCTGTGAACATCGCTGCAGACGGAAATGACCCGAGTGAAGCCATCGAGGCAACTATTGCTGCAGAATTGAAGGCTGACAATGTGAAGAACGATCTGAGGAGAAGGGTTGGTGCAGGCACTTGGAACCTACTGATGAGATCTGATGACTTCTACCATATGCTAGCTCGTCAAGATCGAATTGCTGACTATGCCCAAAACGTCGCAGAGCAATTATCCTTCAGGCCTCTCTACGACAATGCGGAGGCAAAAGCCCTGCTCAAAGAGATGGCACAATCTGTCGCCAAGACTGCAGCCACCTACGAGGACACAGTTGCAGCACTGCGCGACTTGACCCTTTCAGGATACACCAAAGCCGGACGAGAGAAACTAGGGGCATTGATTGACGATGTCAATATGGCGGAACATGAGAGTGACATGGTAGAGAGTCGAGCCGCTGGATTTGTATTCAGAATCGGGGAAGACGATCCTTTGGCTGCCGTACATATGTATCGAGTTCTGCAGCGCCTAGATGATGTATCAAACGCCTGCGAGACCGCGGCAAACGCGTTCCTTCCTATTGTGTACAACTGATTAGACCCAATCAGCACTCTCAGCAATACTACTAGGTGAGTGGCGCTCTGCAAGACCTAATGCATACTCAAACAGTTTCCAAGCCAACACAGCGGTTAGAACCCCGGTAAATAGATCGAATAGATAGTGTTGCTTGGTTGTTAGTATACTGATACACAATAGAACATATTCAACCCACAGCACAGCAAGAAATACCTTGGCTAGAGAATTTTCGGCATACTCTCTTCGAACCCAATAAGTCATCATTCTAGCGAGTAAATAAGAATGGACAATGTGTAAACTCGGCCATGCATTCCATGGATTGTCTGAAGTATGGATGAAACCGAATAGTGCCTCTTCCAAGGCATTGGGAGAATTGTTGATCCAGTGTGTGTCGATTTGATCCCTGAGGTCTATCTCAGCGGGTAGTGCCATGAAGAAAAAGACACAGAAAAGTGTAACGAGAATCAAACCTTGCATAGCGATAATTAGTTCAGCTCTACCTCTGTCATTTTTTGGAGTAAGGATTAGCGTGGCAGGGTAAAACAAATACAACGCAGTATAGGGAATAATCATCCAATTAATTACTGGAATTTGTCTGTCAAAGGCAATCTCTGGGTCCCACGCAGTATCGAGAAATAAAGCAGCAATATTATTCGAACCAAAGTAAGGAATCGCTACGAAAAACATACCTACAAGAAACATCTCAAAAGCGAACCAATGCCCATTCATCATTTCCCTTCGAGACCAACTGTGACGCCAAATTTTCCATGGCATGAGCAACGAATGTAGCTTTGTAGGATGGGGTTGAGCAACAAGAGGGTGCTCGGAACTCATAGATGTCCGGAGTCGAGGTACCCCTTGAATCAGTCGGCTAAAAGGAATATCTTGAAAAAAATTGATTATAACTCTTCATCCTAATTCGAAACCACAACTGAGACAATTCTTCCATTCGATTTCAACATCAGATCCACACTCAGGACAGAGACCAGGAATGAATACCTTAACTGGAATCTCACAAGTGTTATCCGCAGGCAGATTGTCAGGCTTTTCCACGTTTACTGCTCATTGGGCAGAGCGTATGAACCCAACACTGTTACAAGTCCAGAACCAACTAATGCTGAAACGAAAACCCACAAATTTGTCAATCCGCCCTCTGCAGTTGGTAATCCTTCAATGGTTGGATGGAGTAAGTACATGTAAAATTCAGAATCGGTTGGTGGTTCTATAAGTCCGTAGACGAAAACAGAAATTATGCCTGCAAAGCAACCCAATAATGCTCCCCTAGAAGAAACACCGCCCCATAGAGTCAGTAAGATTGGGATTACTGTTGCTGCAGCTAATATATCAGCAAAAAGGAAGATTCCAAAGACGCTCCAAGCATCATTGAAATCAAATCCTAGTATTTCTGGTCCTGTTGCGAGATATATCGCCAAAGGAAGCATTAGTACAGTAATCGCTCTAGAAATTCTGAGGTCAAATCTTCCGTTGGATAAATCTCTAGATACAGATGCCGCTATTGCATTTTGCAAAGTATCCGTACTGGAACAAACTAGAGAAATTAGTAGTAAAACAAATGCAGCAACAATGAGAGTAGAACTCTTATCGACTAAGTGAAAGAATGCGAGCGAAGCGTCTGGCACCCCTCCTTGACCCGCCGCTACGGTACCCATAACACCCATGATGAAAACTAGCGGAAACACCATGCAAGAAGCAAGAAGTGCGCCCTTTCTCAAAGCCTCATCATCTTGGGATGCGTAGACTCTTTGCCAATTTCCCTGAGAGAACATCTCTGCGGCAGTTATGGCTACTACAAGTGCTAATCCTGACTGGAAAGAGCCCATGTAATTCATACTGCCAAGCATGGACCAATCATCATCAGTGTTGTAAGCTCTCGAATCGTCGATGACTTGGCTCAGGTCGAATCCAAACAAAACTAAGAGAAGGACAATAACAAGGAAAGATATTGCCCATGCCTGAAACCTGTCGGTTGCTAGAGAAGCAGGAAGGCCACCATATGCTGTGTAGGCAGAGGTGATGATACCAACGAAAATCATTGGAATTACCGGATCCATGCCAGCTAGGTATTCCATAGCCTTACCAATTGCGGTAAACTCTGCAAATAGGAAAGTGAACATGTACAGAATTGAAATGATTCCAACATAAATTTGCATAGGCCGGCCAAGTTTATGTTTTGCATAATCGGCTAGAGTTATCCCCTCAGGAAGCCTTTCTCGAATTATGGGGCCAACGTATGCTAACAAGATGAATGGAGTAGCGGCTGAAGCGGCATATCCCATTACGTCCCAAAAGCCACCGTAATACGCCACTTCAGATGGTAAGAGAAGTACCCAAACACCCATTCCAGAGGCGAAAAGACTCAGTCCAATTCTGAGCCAATCCTGTGAACCCCGAGCAGACAGGTATTCATCTTCTTCGATTTCATTGGCATTCGATGCTTGGTATCCGATATAACCGAAAATACCTAGCGTTACAATCATCAGTCCGTATGCAATATTCGTATTCATTTCTCTCCCTCCGCTGGCATTACCCAGATCAGGTTCTTGGGTCGTCGCCATAGGCGACCTCTCAGCACTAAGCTCCCCAGTAGTTCAGGGGTGAGGGAAGAGATAGTTCAACATTCCTCTGGTCAATTTTCATCCGGCTGCATGAATGAATAAGTCCAGTCTTGTGGAGTATCCAGTGTTCTCTTGACTGAGCGAGGACTAATCCATCTGAGGAGGTTTAGAGGACCTCCTGCCTTGTCGTTAGTCCCAGACGCACGCGCGCCTCCAAATGGTTGCTGAGCCACAACTGCTCCTGTTGGCTTATCATTGATATAGAAATTTCCGGCAGTAAAGCGGAGAGCATTGTATGCCTTCTGGATGTTTTCTTCATTACTTGAGAATATAGACCCAGTAAGAGCGTATGGAGAGGCTTCATCACAAATCTTCAGTACATTATCGAAGTCTTCATCATCGTATAGATAAACAGTTAGAACTGGCCCAAATATCTCTTCAATCATAGATTCCGAATTTGGATTGGATGTGACAATTATGGTGGGCTCAATGAAGTATCCAGTTGAGCTATCATAACCACCACCACAGACGATATCGCAAGTATCTCTTGCAGCAGCCCGGTCGATATAACCTGTAATTTTATCAAAAGAGCGCTTGTCAATTACAGCGGTCATGAAATTAGTAAAATCGCGAGCATCCCCCATCTTTATCTTACCAATTTCTGCCAGCAAATCTTCAGAAATTGCATTCCAAACAGACTGAGGAATATATGCTCGACTAGCAGCAGAACACTTCTGCCCTTGATACTCAAAAGAACCACGTAATAAAGCCACTAGAAGCCCTTGACGGTCACAATCAGGGTGAGCTACTACGAAATCCTTACCTCCGGTTTCACCAACAATTCTAGGATATGATTTCAAGTTTGGAAGAGCTAAGCCGATCTCCTGCCAGAGTCCTTGGAAAGTCGCGGTTGAACCTGTGAAATGTAGACCTGCGAAATCAGGATTAGCAAGAGCGATTTCGGTGATTTCAGCACCAGAGCCAGGCAGGAAGTTGATGACGCCTGCAGGAAGTCCTGCCTCCATCATCAATTGCATCAAGACATAATTCGAGAGATACGAATTACGACTAGGTTTCCAAACGCCAGTACAGCCAACTATGGCGGGAGCACTAGGAAGGTTGGCGGCAATACTTGAGAAATTGAACGGAGTGATAGATAGTACAAATCCTTCCAACGGGCGAATCTCTGTGGAGTTCTGCACACCCTCTGGCGATACCAGAGGCTGGAAATCATCGTGGAATCCACGCGCGTAATGACAATTGAAGCGCCAGAAATCGATTAGTTCGCATGCGGCGTCAATCTCTGCTTGGAAAGCCGTCTTCGACTGATTCAACATAGTAGATGCATTGACGCGCATACGCCAGTCACCCGCAAGTAAATCCGCGCAGCGCTCAAAAATTGCGCATCGAGCCTCTAGGCCCAGATCAATCCAAGCCTTCTGAGCATTTACTGCAGCCTCGCAGGCCGCCTCCATCTCATCTCTTCCAGCCAAGTGGACATTGGCGATGACGTGACCGTGTTTGTGAGGGATTACCTGTGTCGTCGTGGTTCCAGTGTAGACCTCTTCGCCGTTGATGATGCATGGAATCTCGACGACTTCTGCCATCTGCCGATCCAACTCTGCTTGAAGTGCTCTTCTTTCCTCACTTCCCGGAGCATATCCGAGTATCGGTTCGTTAATCGGATGACTGGGCATGAGCATTCGTAAGGAATCGCCTCTAACAAAATTGCGTATCCCGATTCACATTCAAGAATTGCTTTCTTCCTCCCACCAGCCCTCTTCTCTGGGCTCCGGTGGGTCGAATTTATCGATATCAATTTGAGATTCAAGCTCATCTACTAATTCAGGGTGTACAAATTTGGAATCAGAAGTTGTTACTTCGCCTCTAATACCCGTCAAGACTCCCTTGGCACCCATGTACATAATGCCTATTCCTGCGAGGAAAAAAGGAGATGAGAATGCCAACATAAAGAGTGATACAAACGGATAATCTGGATCAATTACTCCATCGTAAATCATCATGAATGGTACGAGAGCAAAAGGTAATCCGAAGGATATGAAGAATAGTCCTAAAAAAATTGATACGACACGAGTAACCGTGTCAGATTCGGAATTCATTCAAGCCACCGAATAGCTATTACGACCACTCATCAAAGTCGTCCTTCGTCGCTTTCTTCCATTCTCGATAATGGGACTTACAGACTGAGACTCTACGAGCTTGCCCTTCTAGGCCATCCTCACCCCAAACATCTGCAGCACGGTCGAATGCGATTCTGCGACCTCCAATTTTCTTGTCTGCAAAACCCTCACAGCCAGCCACGTGACAACGGACTTGGCCTACAAATTCCTCTTTCTCGGACTTACCTGATTTTCCAGAGGCTGCATCAGCAGCGGCACGCTTCTTACGCGCCTTGGACTTGAATCCCATGTAGCACACCGCCTAATTGGTCCAATTAGAAGGTTACCTCGGCCCAATCAATATCAAAGGGACCTCCTACCTTTGCAATAGATGCCCGACGATCGGGGCCAACTCCTACGCAGACCACAGGAATGCCTGCTAATTGCTCGATTCTATCCACGATATTACGCACAGCATCTGGCATTACATCGTATCCAGAAGATTCTGCTCTACTGCGATCAGCCATCACTATCCAATCATCATCAGACAACTCAGGGAATCCTGAATGAGTTTCATAGACGGGGCGGCACCGAGCAACATCTTCGGCTAGAGTTGGAACAAAACTTATTGGTTTTCCATCCATTTCGTAGCCAATACAAATTTTGATTTCATCTAGACCACCCAGAACATCGAGTTTTGTGACTACTAATCCAGTATAGCCACTAATCCTATGAGCATCTCTCAGAGCCACAATATCAAGCCATCCAGTACGACGAGGGCGCCCTGTTGTGGTTCCAAACTCATGACCTACCTGAGCCATGTGCATACCCGGTCCTTCCTCAAGAGAAAGTTCGCTTGGGAATGGGCCATTTCCTACTCTAGTACAATATGCCTTAGTGATTCCAAAGCATTCGGTAATATGACCTGGATGAATACCTGCGCCATGTGTAGCGTTAGCTCGGCCCACTACACTTGAAGTGACAAACGGATATGTGCCTTGGTCTATATCTAGAAGAGCGCCTTGTGCGCCCTCAAGCAGAACATTCTCTCCATTACGCAATGCAATATCGACCATTTGGCCTGTGGGCTTGATTGCATTTCCATATCTGTCAAGAATCCATTGAAGATTACTCGCCAAATCTGCAGCATTGATTTGTTGAACAACACCAACTGTTCTCAATTGTTGATTCATACGAGAAATTGTGTCATCAATCTTCTTGGAATCAGCAAGAACACCTTTGATATCTGCAAAACGAATACCTACCCGCTCAATCCTATCGCGGTAGGCAGGACCGATTCCACGACCAGTAGTGCCAACCACCTTGTCTGCTGAATCGTATAGGCGATGGAATGGAAGAATTACTGAAGCTCTCTCAGAGATGAATAGGCGCTTCCCTTCTGGCCTCTCACCTGTCAATCCGTGCCATCTATCCAACTCTTGTTCTAGCACCCAGGGGTCAATGACCATGCCATCTCCTAGAACTAGATTACAGTGAGGTGAGGTTACTCCAGAAGGTATTTGATGGAGTTTAATCGTCGTATCACCAAGAACGATTGTATGGCCTGCATTATTGCCACCTTGGAATCGAACTGCCCATGTTGACTGTGGAGCCAACTGGTCTATCGCTTTCCCTTTTCCTTCGTCACCCCACTGGGCTCCGAGCACTACGGTAGCAGGCACCGTAGTCAATGGCTCTGTGGATGGTGTATGAACTAATTGGTTCAGCCATGACACCTCTGTGTCGACCAGATTGCATTGGGAATGGATTATGAAGGAGAGGCAGGTCGGCCGGACTGCATGGCTCAGAGATTTCCAGCGGCGGAGAAACGTCTCCTAGACAAGTGGATTTGTATGAAATGTAGTGCAACTCACCGCGGCACTAAGGTTCGCGTGTGCCGTAAGTGTGGCTACTCCGGCCTACGCAAGAAGGCAGCAGAGCGTCGTAAGGTCTGATTAGTGCATCACCCTTAGCAAGCGTCTAATGCGAGAACCCGTTCTTCAGATTGTGTCTAATGTGTTGGCCGCAGGCGTAGAAGGATTCGCCCTCAGTATTGGACTGATTCTTGCACTTGGACCACAGAATGTTTTCGTACTCAGACAAGGACTTCTGCGCTCTCATGTCTTTGCTGTGTGTTTAGTATGCTCCATAGCTGATGCCACATTGATTGCAGCGGGAGTTCTTGGAATGGGATCTGTCCTTGCAGGAATGGAGGGGGTGGAATTTTACATTGCTATTTTCGCTGCAACATTCATCAGTGGATATGGAATATTACGAGTCCGCTCTGCGATGAATCCTTCAGCCATATCTTCTGATGAACTGATGGAACAAGAATCCAAACGAAATCTTGGCACCACATTAGGCGCAGCTCTAGCATTCACCTTCCTCAATCCTCATGTCTATGTTGATACTTTGTTGCTTATTGGTGGTGCTTCCAGTAGATTCTTGGGGGATGAACGTATTGCATTTGGAATTGGAGCAGCAACGGCCTCTTTTGTATTCTTCTTCTCTTTAGGATATGGTGCTAAGAGACTCTCAAATATACTCAATAAACCAGAGGCTTGGAAAATGATTGACCTTGGAATCGCTTGTATAATGTTCATTATTGCCTCAGCAATATTATTACCGCACTTATGATAATATAATTCGAAGAGCATCTAACAACTTCTGAATATCTTCATTTGTATTATCAAAATGTGGAGAAACTCTGAGTAAACCTGCCCTACTAGTTACTAATATTGAAAAATCATTCTGTAGCCTATTTGCCACCTCTATACTGTCAAACTCATCAGGCAATCGAATACTGATTATTGCACTACGTTCAGATTCAGATAGAGGTGAAGCAATTTCAAGCCCTAGTTCTGTAACTCCTTGAATTAATGAATCGACTAAAGAAATATCATGGCGCCATACATTGTCGATTCCAAATTCATTAATTTCATTCACTGAAGCAGCTAATCCTAAGACTGCACCAAAATGAATGGTTGTGTACTCAAAACGGCTTGCATCGTTGGGTAATTGCATTCGATCTGCTTTGAGGTCCCAGATTTCTGCATGACTTCTGAATCCAATAAGACCGGGGGTTAGACTGCTGCTTAATTGAGGTGAAATGTAAG
>JASMAJ010000240.1 GCA_030754395.1 Candidatus Thalassarchaeaceae archaeon
GAATTGTAACACAAGGTGCATTGATAGGCCCACTAACCGATAGGTTTGGGTCGAGTAAGTTGATGGCGGCAGGCTTTCTAATTGCTGGATTTGGTCTTGCATCAATCCCATATGTGCCACCTGAATTCGCTATGATCGGCACCATGCTGGTTAGCGTATTGATTGCGTTTGGCAATGGACTTGCTACACCTTCAAACATGACATTGTTGACTCACGCTTCAGATTCTTATGAACGAGGTACAGTGATGGGGGTCAGCGAAAGTTTACGTTCAATTTCATCTCTATTTGGTGTATTGATTGGTGGTTGGTTATGGGACGCTACCGTTAATCGTACTGATATGTTTGACTTCCATACCTCATTTCGCCTATGTGGGATTTTTGCATTATTAGGTTGGGTCTGCTTTCGTGTTAGCAAGGCTTGGAGATTTGAAGATGGTATATTTCCAACTACGGGGGAATCGGAATGATGCCAAAGCCTGCAATTGTCTGCCATGGTGGCGCAGGACACGGTGCTAGAGATCAGCCAGGGGTTGAAGAAGCAACGTCTCTTGGCTGGACATTGTTACAGCAAGGGGATTCTGCATTGGATGCGGCTCTTGCAGCAGTCGTCATGATGGAAAACGATCCATTCCTAAATGCTGGCACTGGTGGGAGAATTAGGGCTGACGGGAGCATTCAACTAGATGCCGCAGTAATGACTAGTGATGGCCGATTTGGGGCCGTAACATGCATCGAGCAAACCAAAAACCCAATCCTTGTTGCAGCAAAACTACTCGATGAACAAGTCAATATGCTAGCAGGGCGGGGGGCGAGAGAATTTGCAGATTCAATCAATGTTCCACGAGATGAAGTCGAAGGTTCACCACAGTCAACAGGAAATGATACAGTAGGCGTAATCGTACGTGACCAGTCTGGGCTCATTGTAGTGGCCTCATCTACTGGCGGATGTACTGGCAGGCCAGCAGGTAGAATTGGCGATACTCCTCTAATTGGTGCGGGGATTTGGTGCGACGAATATGTTGGCATATCTGCAACAGGTATTGGTGAAGCAATAACGCTCAAAATGTCCAGTCTGAGGATAGCAGACCGCGTCTCTTCTGGTGGTGGTCTTTCAGATGCTCTCAAGTGGGGTGTTGAACAATTCAATTCTGATATAGAAGTGGGATTCATTGGTCTTAGTTCACAAGGAGATGGGGTGGGCATCGCAAATACCAAGATGCCGTGGGCTTCAAAATCTTGAATGATGCCCATTTTTCCTCACTTGTCTCCGTTTCCTATTTACGACCCCCTTGGGCTAGGTGTCCTCATGCGTGGGGGCGCGAGGTTAGGAGGTGGCGCGCGCGCAAGCGCTCATTTCCTAGCATTAATCATGCTATTGACCACTTTTCTCACATTTGTGCCTACTGCATCGGCAGTTGTTACTGGTGATTTGTCGATGGTTGAAGGGATTGAGCCCATGCCAGGGGCAACTTATGATAGAGATTCATCTTCTATCTACCCTACAGTGAAGATAAAAAATGACATTTCCAACACTCATTCCCCGCGAGAGATAAGATGGCAAATATGCGTAGGTGACCATGTTGTCGCCCTTGCTTGTCCATCGAATTCAGATAGTGGCTTTACAACTACCGGCACTATTTATGGC
>JASMAJ010000241.1 GCA_030754395.1 Candidatus Thalassarchaeaceae archaeon
ATCTGGATAACCTGAAGAGTTTCAGTTACAGTTCCAATTTGATTGAGTTTGATGAGGATTGCATTAGATGCACCCTCATCAATTCCCTTAGCAAAACGCTCTGGATTTGTGACATAGAGGTCATCGCCTACAATCTGAACTCTGTGGCTCTCACGAGAAGTAAACTCGATCCAAGAATCCCAATCATCCTCACCGAATGGATCCTCGATTGATACGATTGGATATTCATCGAGCCAACTTGAGTATAAGTGACCTAATTCAGAACCTGACAGAACTCTTCCATCAATATGGTAGCCATCTGAATGACAAAATTCCTGTGAAGCCACATCTAGGGCTATCGACACCTGTGTTCCTGGTTCATATCCAGCTGCAGAAATCGCATTTACCACGTATCGAAGGCCTTCTTCATTACGTGGAAGATTAGGGGCAAAACCACCTTCATCACCAACTCCTCCTAACAATCCTGCATCTTTCAGAACCTTACGTAGAGCGTGGTAAATCTCAACTCCAGCGCGCAAGGCTTCAGGAAACGAGTCAAACCCATGAGGGACGACCATGAATTCTTGAACATCAACATTCGAGTTTGCATGTGCTCCTCCATTGAGGATATTCATTAGAGGAACTGGCAGAGATGTTGTTCCTGAAGAAAGATGTTGCCAAATCTCACCATTTCCAACCGTTGCACGAAGGCAAGCCATTGATGCACCAAGAATCGCATTTGCACCCATTGAGCCTTTGTTTGAAGTTCCATCTAGAGAAATCATGGCTTCGTCTATTGCTTGTTGATCGCTAGCATCCATGCCGGCAATTGCATCAGCTATTGCTCCATTGACGTTCGATACTGCAAGGTCGACGCCCTTGCCAGCCCAGTGATCTCCACCGTCGCGTAACTCGACTGCTTCGTGACGACCCGTGCTAGCACCTGAAGGTACCATTGCTCTACCTCGAGAACCATCCTCTGTCTCACATTCTACCTCGACAGTAGGGTTGCCGCGAGAATCGAGTACCATTCTTCCGTGGATACGCGAGATGCGCGCCATTGAACCGGCGACCGGCGCGGGCTTTCTCAAGATACCGCAGTAATGGCGAAGTTAGTTAATATCTAATATTATGTATTATTCAAAGTTATTTTGTATTATACAAACACTTATAGTAATCTACCTGTTCGGGTAGGGTGAGTAACATGGCCTTAGACGCATCTCAACTCTCAGAATTGCTCAAATTAAGAGGTATTGGTTGGTCTCAACAAGAGATCGCTGAAAAGATTGGAACTTCTCAGCAAGTTGTAGCTTACCAACTGAAGAAACTGAAGGAAGATTCTCTCAAAGGAGATCCTGAAGATGTGTTCAATAGAGCATTGGTTGGAGGTCTTGCTGTTGGTGCTGGAATAGGTGCAGCGGCAATGATGTTGGCTCAATTATTGAAGAAGTGATGCCATGACTGATGATGAAATATACGACATGGAAAGAAGGATACAAAGTGGTGAGTTTGGTTCACCCCCTGACTTGGCTTTGGTAAATGAGGCATGGAATCAAAGATTGAGAGAAAGAATTCACGAAGTGAGGGGTGGTGGTGAGTTTCACTCGATTACCGGCCTTTGGCCAAGGAGTGGAATGAAGGTCGCATTTGATGGAAGGGTCGC
>JASMAJ010000242.1 GCA_030754395.1 Candidatus Thalassarchaeaceae archaeon
GATAATCTAAACAACGACTATGTTCGTGAAGATCCATTAGCACAATCCTTTCACTTGGCAGATGCTAAAATTCCAAGAGGTGCGTATATTAAATCTCTGGACTTATATTTCGAAACAAAGACTTCCGCTAATGATCCAGTTCGTGTTCAAATTGTTGAAGTTGAAAATGGAATACCAACCAGCAGAATTGTAAAGGGTGGAGTGAAGGATCTCAATCCTGGCAGTGTAAATATTAGTTCTGATTCCTCAGAAAAAACCACTTTTACATTCGACAATCCAGTTTACTTGGATTCTGAAAGGGAATATGCATTTGTTGTAAGGTCTACTTCAAAGGATTATCAGGTGTGGATGTCTGAATTAGGTCAAGTCGACAAGATAACTGGGGCCCAAATAATGCGTGATCCTTATCTCGGTGTTGCCTTTAGAAGTGCAAATGCCTCAACATGGACTCCGGTTCAAACAAGAGATATAAAATTTAGATTAAATGCCCATACATTCATGGCATCAGGTGAAAGTTCACGAACTCGGGCGGTTGGAGCAGGAACAGAGACCGAAACCGGAACTGGTGCATTCCAATCCCTTATTGGTACTTCATTTACTGCTTCATCGGTTCAGTTCAAACCGGGCCAGACTATTCATCCCAAAACATCAATTGATTACTCCCTAGTTGCTGGAACCAAAACTTTGAATTTATCACCAACAGGTAATCATAATTATTTGGGTTCGGCAGTTTCTGTTACTTCAGCAAATAAATTGAGATTGGTGGCGACCCTAAAGACCGAAGATCGTTACTTGACTCCTACAATTGATCTGGAGAAACTTTCTTTGATCTGTTATGGAAATGTAATCAATAATGTTGATACTGATGAAACCGATGCCGCTCATGGAGATTCTACTGCAAGGTATGTCTCTAAAAAGGTCATGTTGAATGATCCAGCCGATAAGTTGAATGTATTTATTGGAGTGAATCGACCTAAAGCTTCAAATGTTCAGGTTTATGCTCGATTTGATGATGAAATTTCAAGTCCTCAAGTTCTGGATTGTAAAGATGCGGATTGGACTGAATTAAATTCAAATTCCATACCGGAATCATTGAGTGGAGATGAAGTAATTTCCTTTGAGGAAATAGAATATGAAATCGATCCAACAAATGATTTCTCACAATTTCAATTGAAGATTGTTATGACTTCGTCGGACAGTTCAAAAGTTCCTATTGTCAATGATCTTCGGGCAATCGCAACTGTATAATGTTAGAAAGAATTGATGGCGAAAGTAAACTGAAAAGAGATTCATATTCAGGAGCAATTATTAATGTAAGTTCTACTGCTTACAAATCAGCAAAACTAAGAAGAAAAAAATTTAGAGAAATGGATGATCTTAAAAAAGAAGTTTTAAAATTGAAAAATATTGTCCTCACACTTGTAGAAAAATTAGATAAATAAAAAATCATGGCAATTACATCTTATTCGTCTGTTACTTATACACAGGATTCCCCACCACAACTTGATTCTCCATATGATAGATCTTACATAACGAAAACCGATACGTTTGATGACTGGAGACAATTCACCAATCTTCTTGCTGATGATCTTACGGATCTTTCGCTCTCATACAGAAATACTTTCACACTTAGCACA
>JASMAJ010000243.1 GCA_030754395.1 Candidatus Thalassarchaeaceae archaeon
AGGGAATTGAAGCAGCAAGCAGGGTCAAGAGAAGAGAGGCCTTGATGGAAGTTTTTCTTGTTGAGATGCTAGATTTCAATGGTAATATCAAGGATGTAGCATGCAGACTCGAACACGCTTTGACAGATGAACTAGAATTGGCAATAGACCGATTACTTGGGTTCCCAAGTCATGCGCCAGATGGGTCTGAAATCCCACCTCGTTCTCGCGATATCAATGTCGGGATTGATAGAGTACTACTACCTCTAAACGCCCTCCCAGTTGGTATGTCATCGACTGTTGAATTGGTCATTGTTGATGGAATAGATGCAAAAACCTTGCAAGATTTAGGTATAGAGGTGAATGCCCAAATCGTAAAATCGAGTGATGGATTTACAGTGGGGGGAGTCGATATGTCCATCTCAAATGCTTTGCAATCACGAATTTTGGTCAGAACCAGTTGAACAATGCAATAGAACGCCTTGATATGGGATTGATGAGTCGGCCTACATGATGGCGAATTCTGATGCTGAGGGTGACCCTGAGGGTGACGAGGTCAAAGAGCGGCTCCAGACTATGGAAGCAAAGATGCGCAAATTGGCAGAGCAACGTCGTTCACACAATGAATCTGCCCGCGCTCATGCGGACCAAAGAGATGCTGTACAGAACCAATATTCAGAACTTCGTGAAGAGATTAAGACGATTTTAGATTCACAGAAGGAAGTTCGAAACAAAGCGAAAGTACATCAGGCCCGAAGAGATGCCATCCAAGAACAATTGAGGCATCTGTTTTCTCGCTCAAAGTCATCTAAATCGGGCCGTGAAAAATCAGTGATTCTGCAATTATCTGAGAAGAGCGCGGAAGTAGAGAAACTCGAAGAGAGGCTCGTGATTGATGGTACACTCACACTCGAAGTGGAGAACCGAATGCACAAGAAATTGAAATTATTAAAATCAGAAATCAAGGAACTAGAACCACTTGTTCAAGAAGAGATGCGAATTAAGATTGATATTGACGATCTAGAAGGTTCAATCGAGCAACTCAAGTTAGAGGCTGATGATGAGCACAAACAGATGGTTGCCCTTCACGATGAGGCCGACAAGATATGGGATGGCATCAAACCAAAGTTCGAAGAAAGAGATTTTCTCAAGGCTGAAGGTGATAGATTACACAATCTATTCTCCAAGAGCCGTGAATATGCTGATGCTGTGCATGCACAAATCGAGGAACTTAGGTCACAAGTTACTGAGGTGAAAAACGAACTGAACGCATTACGGGCTGAGAGAAAGTCATGGATTTCTCTTCACAACAAATCAGTGGAGGAATCGACCAGTACTCCCAAGGATGATGCTGATTTAGCCGACAGCCTAGTTTCTAAATTAATGGGTTCTGGAGCACTTTCACTTGGCGGAGGTGCGGCAGGTACACAATCTCCTAAGGAGAGTAAGCCTGCCAGACGAAAGGGGAGAAGAACCACAGCACCAAGACGGGGTAACAGAGGGCGATCTAAGAAAAATGAGTAATTCATTGCCTACTGGGATGACCACTCTTCAACCCTGGTTTGCCTACTCCTTTTGACAAACCAAGCCTCTTTCAATTTCTCGCCACTTGAAATATTCGGCGTTACATAATCAATCGCATCATCTAAACT
>JASMAJ010000244.1 GCA_030754395.1 Candidatus Thalassarchaeaceae archaeon
GGCAAGATGATTCTAAAGGTGCATTATTTTCTGTCGCTGGATTCGATGTTGATTTGGGAGTGCTAACATCTGTTGGTGCAGTTCTTGGTACTGGTCTACTTGGATTCCTTTCATACGTTGTTGCAAGGAAAAAGAATAAGCGGTCAGGGAAATATCTCTCATTAGCAAGGTCTGCAAATAATTTAAGAGAAATTTCTGTGCTTAGAACGAAAATGGACAAAGATCTAAGCAAGGGTAAAATAGATCATGTTTTAATTTCCAATGTTGAAAATGTATTGCAATCTAAGGAAGAGAAAATGCAACAGAACTTAGGTGCAAATGAAGCAAAATACAATCAACCACCACCAAGGACTTGGTGATTCCAACTCCCAAACACTACAATTGCTTGAAGTGTTATTACAATGAGTTAGAAATGCAAAGTTGTGATTTGCCTTCAACTGAAATTTGAAGATTAATCATCCTTAGTCATTGCTTGATACATTTGGGTTCCCCCTATAGTAGTCACGAAAGGTGCGCCTAGAGGTGTCCAGCCTTTTTCTATCCATTCTTGAATAAGATACTCAAACTCCGCCAAGAGATGAGCACTTCCAGTAACAATCTTGTATGTCATTGACACCCGACAATCACATTCACATATGAACAATATGGACAATGGCATCCGTTATCTTAGGTACAGAGGGATGTGGATTTGTGCTTGTCCAAACATGAATATGAACTATACTCTTGAGTGCCCGCTCATGGGTGGCATATTTCGCCTCCGAACATAGGCGCCCTACGTTCGGACTTGACCTAGTTCCATAAGATGTAGCTGGATTTTGATCAAGTTCCGGAAAATTCCTTCCGTAAGAGCGATGATTCTTACGGAACAGGGAGGTTAATCTCCCGCCTTTCACATCGGTAGCGTTGCGTAAGACGTACAAGCGTCCAAACTCAATTCAGTAATTGCAATATTACAGAGAATTCCCCGCCATTGACCTCTTTCTCGATTATCCACTCCCAAGTATTCTCCGCGACACCCACATCATTTTATTCAGAGGCAATTATTGGAAATTATGTCCGAGAACCCAGATGATGTTGATCCAGTTGAAAATTTCAACCTGAAAGATCCATTCTTCAGTGCTTTGAGAAAGATGTATCTTGTATCTAGAGATGTTGCGGGCCATTTAGACACATGGGAAAACTGGTATATTCAACAGCTTGAGAAAGACATTCGGGCACTGAAAGAAAAATATGGAGAAGAAATTGATGGAGAAAAAGGCCATTCAGGAGTGTATAATTTCGATATTGCCGATGAGAGTTGTCATTGGCCGAAGGAAAACAATTCTACAAGGCCTCGCTATTTATCTGCAATGTGGGGTAGTGTACGCGTAGACGATGATGTCGTCAAACAAGATGCTGATTTCGGCAATTGGATTAGTGATGATCGTGCTCATTCGGCCCGGCATCCGATGAACGAGGGGCATGGAATAATTTGGTGCGCCGATTTGATTGAATTTCTAAATTCAGTGAATTGTGAAGTGAAACGATTCTACGATTACAATATTCAACGACCCCCGTTTGCTAGATTCAATCCAAAAACCACGCGTCTAGAATGGGGTGAAAACGCAT
>JASMAJ010000245.1 GCA_030754395.1 Candidatus Thalassarchaeaceae archaeon
ATGACCAGTCCTGAGCGATTCAGACAAGCTCTAGAGGACATCGCATTTGAATTGAGTGAAAGGACTCATGTGCTTGAATCTGAAGGCAAAGAATTGGAAGCGCATAGATTGGAAACCCGCACCACTTTTGACTTGGAAATGCTAACAGAAACAGGGCACTGCAAAGCGATTGAAAACTATTCGATGCACTTCGATGGCCGCACATATGGCCAACGACCTTACTGCCTTCTCGACTTTTTCGCAGCGGCGGCCAAACAGTTTCATGGAGACAATCAGAAGTTTTTGGTCATCATGGATGAAAGCCATGTCACACTACCTCAACTGAAGGGAATGTATGCGGGGGACAAATCACGCAAGGATTCATTGATTGAGCATGGTTTCAGACTCCCATCTGCTGCTGACAATAGGCCATTAATGATTAACGAATTCCAACGATTAGTACCACAAATGCTCTATGTTTCGGCAACTCCTGGTGAGAGAGAACTACGCCATCTAGCAGAAGTAACAGGGCAAGAGGTGCCGAGAGATTTGCTTCACGTGCCAGGTGGAGGAGGTGTAGAAGAGCCTGAATTAAGAAAGCCAAAACGTTCTCCAAGTCTGCTGAACACCTTACAAGAAATCAAAGGTGTCGTTCGAATGGAAATCAGACCTACTGGACTTCTAGATCCGCGCATCGAAGTTCGACCAACTGAGGGGCAGGTGCAGGACTTGTTGGATGAAATCAACCAATCTGTAGAAAATGGAGAAAGAGTATTGGTAACAGTACTGACAATCAAATTTGCAGAGGAAGTTTCGGAATACTTGCAACGAATGGGTGTGAAAGCGCATTATCTCCATTCTGAAATTGATACGATTGAGCGCTCTGAGATAATCAAAGCATTGCGGCTAGGACATATTGATATCATTGTCGGGATTAATTTATTGAGGGAAGGGCTAGATATTCCTGAAGTTTCACTTGTTGCTATTTTTGATGCTGATAGGCAAGGTTTTCTGAGAAACGAACGGTCATTATTGCAAACTATTGGACGGGCATCTCGCAATGAAAATGGACGGGTTCTACTCTATGCTGATTCAATGTCGGAAGCAATGAAATCCGCCATTACTCAAACAGTTGATAGACGTAAGAGGCAAGAAAAGTTCAACCATGAACATGGAATTACTCCCAAAACTATCCAAAAAGCACTTCCTGTGATGGATGTTGAAGCTAGTGAACTAATTGCTGGAACCTCTGGAAAGGGAGGTTCTGGTGGCAAACGATTCGTTGGTGGGGTTACTGGACGGGCACCTCATGATGAGAAGGACCTTGTCAAGAAATTCGACCTTGGCTCAGATGGATGGGCGTCGGCAGATGACACCATCTCTAGAGTTAGTCAACCATCATGGGCTGGAATTGCTGAATCCATTCTTTTACCTGAATCAGATATGGAATTATTAGAAAAATCGGATGGAGAACGAGAACGATTTCTAAGGCGGCTTCGGAAGGAGATGAAGATATCTGCCAGCCGTCTTGAATTTGAGAAGGCTGCCCAATTGAGAGATAGAATTTTCCAATTGGAAAATAATAGATAATTTGCACCGGTTTAATTGAAATCCATAGCCCACCT
>JASMAJ010000246.1 GCA_030754395.1 Candidatus Thalassarchaeaceae archaeon
TCATATACTGTAAGGGACAGTGAGTAATTGCCACTAATTGCTCCATTAACTACGTATGTTTGCAAATCCGTACCCATTTCAACATCTATTGGAGTCGCGCCAAAATGAGAGGGGCGTCTTAGTGTCCAAACATAGTAAAGATCCAATCCACCCCAATACGGATCTTCTGTTTGAGAAGCATCAAATGTGTGCCAACCATTGAATTCATGATCATGACTTATGCCTTGAAGATTAATCACGGGAGGTTGATTGTTTACTTTAATTGTGAATGATTGAGTTATTGAATTTGAGCCACTAAATAATGTAACCTCCATCAGGTACCAACCATCGAGATTCTCAGTAATAGGTTCATTAATTTGAAAATTACCACTTTCTAACAATATTGAGGACGTGAAGGAAGAACCTCCAGAGATAAAAGGCAATACTGTAGGTTCAGAGTACGATGTGGTTATTACAGTATTAATTGACATTTCAACATCATGAAACTCACCTGATTGGTAAGACCCAGCCCAGCCTCCAACTGACACTTCATTACTTTGATAAAGACCAGAAGGGGAGTTAATTAGAGTTAAACCGGTTAGTTTGGAATTAGAATCAGATTCAATCATGAAGATTACTCTCATTTCAGTGACTTTGTTTCCCATTAAATCCTCAGCAATGACTGAGACATAACAGACACATTCACCGGTTCGAAAATATTCTAAGTCAAATTCCCAAAACCACTGCGGGCGATTACTAGTACTAGGAATCTCTTCAAGTTCAGATTTGAGTTCACCTCCATCAAAATCTGAACCATTTTTCGAGACTCTCCAAGTCATCTTTGATGGGATCAATTCATCTTCAACAAATCCAGAAAAAGAAATTGTGTTTTCAGATACCGCGCCGTTCTCAACATCTATACTAATGAGGATAGGGTCATCGACATCACCAGCATCGCCCTGAACACTTGTAAAACAAGCCGAAAGACTTGCTAACAACAACAGCGAGACCAGTATTCTAGTAGAAATCAACAAACCTTCGACTTGTGTGCCTTTCTTGAACCTCGTGGAGTTTTGTGTGATTATCTTTCAGAAATCTGTAATTGCCATGATAACTCATCCAACCAGGTTCCAAGAGTATCCCGGTCTAGGAATTCATGGCTTGCTTCGGCTGTAAGAATACAATCACACGCAGCCGCTGCGAGTAATGCCGCATCAACCATATCGTGCCCTTGCCCAAGTGCTACCGCTAATGCGGTTGCTGCAGCATCGTGGAGGCCGATTTGCTGCTTGGGTGCAGAAGCACCGCATTTGAAATGTGTACGCTCACAATCTGCTTGATATAGTGTGATTCCATGAATTCCTCCTAATACAACCAAAGCATTCCAAGAATAGGTTTTGATTAATTTTTGGGCCGCACTATCTGAATCCTCACTTTCCAAACGGCGGCGCATTAATTCCATACCTCGCATTTCCACAATAACTACTGTAGCACCTCTGCTACGTTCTAGACCTGTGAGTTTAGGATCTACTATGACTGGAATGCCATGTTCTTTCGCCTTGTTAATCAATTTAGATGCCCCCTCTACATTTACTGCTCCTTTGTCATAGTCTGAAATT
>JASMAJ010000247.1 GCA_030754395.1 Candidatus Thalassarchaeaceae archaeon
AAGAGGCCCCCCCATATTTTCTTGAGATGAAATCGAACCCCCAACGGGTTCAGAAATTACCGTACCACTAGCCAATCCAATTAGGTGTGCTAGCGAAGGTGAAAATTCCCGTTGCAAAATCAATTTTTCAATTGGATTTTCCGCATCAAGGCATTGACTTACTTTACCCCGTATTCCATCGGTACCATGCAATCGCTCGCCAACCATTGGCATCACTCCTTGATGGTCGAATCTGCTGCGTGAACTCCACTAATTGTGAGGTTTGGCCAGATTAGAGATTCACTCCCAATTATTACACCGGGATTGGTGACTACATTGCAACCGATTGCAACACCATCACCAAGAATTGCTCCAAACTTTCTCAGTCCACTATCGACATCTCCTCCTTGTAGGCCCCTGACAATCACAGAACGCTCATCATTTCGTAAGTTGGATAATTTGCAACCCGCGCCAAGATTGACACCACATCCAAGAATAGAATCCCCAACATAGTTGAAGTGTGGTGCTTTTGCTCCAGGCATCAAAAGAGAATGTTTGACTTCAGAAGCGTGCCCAACTACAGCATCACTGCAAATCCATGAGTATGGCCGAATGTAGGCAGTATGTCTGATTTCTGCATTAGGTCCTATGTAACACGGACCCTCGATCCTCACACCTTCTCCAATAATGGCTCTATCATCTATACAAACATCTCCCTTTGAATCATCAATAGATATTGAATCTAATAAGGAATCAGGAACAAGGTGACCAAATTGTTCAAGCAAACTATTGAGTTGAACTTTGAGAGAGTCATCATTTGTAGGGTCAATTATAGTCCAGACAATTTCATCTTGTTCAGGCAGTTGGGGAATAAATCCAGAGTACTCATTCCGCTTTGCCATACTGGGCCATAGTTGAGGCGCAGTCAGACTAGTTAGTGGAACCGCCATGCTTCGCCGAAGAGCCCATCATGCTTGATGCTTTCACTTGTTGAGTGCTATTGGAGCAGCGGATATAACCGCATCACTGCAACCCGATGCGAACTGTTTGAAGTTTTCATTGAACATCTTTGCAAGCTTGTCGGCGGTTTCATCGTATTCATCTCCATTTTCCCACGTTGTTCGAGGCTGGAGGATTTCAGAAGGCACACCATCACATGAAGTGGGAATTTTAAATTGGAATCGTTCGTCGATAATGAATTCTACATCATTGAGGGAATTATTCAGTGCAGCATTCAATAGTGCTCTAGTCCATCTAATCTTAATACGATCACTGTTGCCATATCCTCCGGCTATCCAGCCGGTGTTTAGAAGCCAACAGGAGGCATTGTTTTCATCCACTTTCTTCGATAATATGTTGGCATAAACACTAGGGTGCATCGGCATAAATGGTGCCCCAAAACAGGCAGAAAAAGTTGCTTTGGGCTCAACTACACCAATTTCAGTACCAGCTACTTTAGCAGTGTAGCCAGAAATGAAGTGGTACGCTGCTTGTTCAGGTGTTAATTGTGAGATTGGTGGTAGCACTCCAAAGGCATCACAAGTTAGGAATACAACATTTTGTGGTAATCCT
>JASMAJ010000248.1 GCA_030754395.1 Candidatus Thalassarchaeaceae archaeon
CATATCAAAGAATCCAGAACTTGCACGATTAACTAAGCCGTCTCTAAGACGAGAAAATGGTACTATGAGTAACAACCAACTAATTAGAAATAGCACCAAGGCTACATTTTGATCATCAGGAGTTCGTCCCGGAAATGCAAGAGGAAATGACGAAGCGATAAGGAAAAATGGCGCCCAAGCAGTTGTGTAGAGAATCATTGGTCCGAGAGGAGAGAGGCGTTGACGAATCCAACCACGACCGCCTTTTCGATAAGTAGTAGAACTCCAAGAAGAGGGAGGTTCGACCTCTCCTTTGATGTGGTCAGGAGCGGAATCGCGATTAGGAAACCAGTGTGATTCACCACACAACCATTCTGAATCGCGAGCCGCTTGCACATATTGTCGGTAAGCCTGCTCATATTTGGTTAGAAGTACTCATCAGTCAGTAAGTGGATGGCGAAGCACTAGACTTCTAGCTGCTAGAACTTCATCAACTCTACGAACCTTAGTGTCGTGCGGTGCTGTTGTGACAATTTCTGGATCTTCTGCCAGAATTGCAAGGAAATCATCCGCGAATTTGTCTAGCACCTCTTTTGATTCAGTCTCAGTTGGTTCAATCATTAGGCATTCAGGAACTATCATTGGGAAATACAGAGTTGGAGACATGTAGCCATAATCAAGCAATCTCTTTGCTACATCTTTACCTGAAACACCTACAGCATCCTTCAGAGGAGTCATGGATAACGTGAATTCATGTTTCACTACATCTGCTGGCGCTCCATCTAATGGCATTGCATGAACTCCTTCAGCGCCCTGCATAATCCGATGACGGAGGTAATTTGCATTGAGGACGGCATGTTCACTCATCTTCTCTAACTCGCGTCCATACCTACGATAGAAGGCCCAAGAACGGATTACTGCACCTGCATTCCCATGCCATTGTTGAACCTTGCCGATGCTTTTTTCAGGAGTTCTCCAGAAGTAACGGAACCCATCTCCAACAATGCCCCCTCGTTCAGTCTCCTCACGATCAGCCACAGGTGCAGGTAGGTATGCTGCGAGATGTGACTTGACACCTATCGGTCCACTACCAGGACCACCACCTCCGTGAGGCTGACTGAAGGTTTTGTGAAGATTGTAGTGTACCGCATCGAATCCCATACGGCCGGGATCTGTTTTGCCAAGTATCGCATTGAAGTTAGCGCCATCGTAGTACATTTGACCGCCAGCAGCATGAACTATCTCGGCGGCTTGTGCAATCTCCGGCTCAAAGATTCCTAATGTGTTAGGATTGGTAACCATCATCGCGGCCGTGTCATCTCCAACTGCAGCTCTCAAAGCATCCAAGTCTAACCGACCATCAGAGCCACTAGGAATCTCAATTATCTCGTATCCACACATTGCTGCTGATGCGGGATTGGTTCCATGAGCAGAAGCTGGAATTAGGCAAATATTTCGATGTCCTTCATCGTTACTTAGATGAAAAGCACGAATTGCTATAAGTCCTGCATATTCACCCTGGGCTCCTGAGTTAGGCTGCAAAGAAATCGCAGAGTA
>JASMAJ010000249.1 GCA_030754395.1 Candidatus Thalassarchaeaceae archaeon
ATCCACGCCTTCATCTAATTCTCCTAGAGCTACTATACCATCAATCAAATCTGAATACCAAGTGAAGCAACGGGTCTGAGTACCATCTCCGTGCAAAGTGATATCATTATCTTCTAGGCACTGTAGGAGGAAAATTGAGGAGACCTGTCCATGTTCTCCCCCTTTCAAACGAGGCCCATATCCATTGAATGGTCTAACGATTCTCCCGTCAAGTCCTCTCTCACGTACAGCGTACTGAACCAAAACTTCTCCAAGGTATTTACTCGCACCATAAGAGTGTCTCAAATGGTGGTGTGGACTTGGGCAAATTGCTAGATCTTCCTCCTGTAGGGGCATTTCATTTTGAATCCCATATGCTTCGGGGCTACTGGTGAAAACCAGACGTGCCCCACGCTCACTGGCGAATTTCACCACAGTATCTGTAGTTCTGATATTGACCTTTATGACAAGATCTGGGCGCTCGTTGAAGTAGCGCGTCCCATTGATTGCTGCGAGATGATATACCACATCGACTCCATGCAGTTTTTCTTCGGCTTTCTCCAATTTTTCAATGTCAGCACAATCTCCCAAGACAAAGTGGAAATCGGGCATTCCTTTGCAATCTTCCATGTTTGCCTTGCGGCCGCGGAACAAATCATCGACGACACAGACATTGTGGCCACGAGCAAGTAGAGATTCACAGAGGTGGCTCCCTAGGAAGCCGGCACCCCCTGTCACGATGCAACGCATGGTAGGCGGATGTGGGGGTAGCGTATTGCATTATAGTTGGACAAGTTCATTTGGTGCCTGCTATCAGTATGACTCAATGGAAGGTAATTACGGTGAATGCCCAGTATGTGGCGAGCATAAACCCCTAGAGAAATGGCACAGGCCGTTACCCTACAAAGAACGCCAACTCACAAGTGCTTGTTCAGAGTGCTACATTGAGAAAATTTGGCCTTTCAGAGATCTTACTGATGATTGACACGATTGAGTATTTTCACTTGTACAACACCTTCGCTGAGTGACATTTGTATTTCATCTCCATTGTTGATGGCAAGACAGGGATCAGAATCGAAGCCATAGGCGTATGGCACATTGAGCAATGACGCAGCAGGAATAGTTAGTGGGCAGACATCTCGATTGATGATTCCTTTTGGCCCTTTACCAGTGTATATCAGACCCATCAAAACAAACGGAGCAACCGTTGAGCCAGATCCTTTAGGGTAAATGAGAATGGTGTCTTCAACTGCAACACCATCAAGCGGATGGCCAGGTTCCTCAATGACTCCACTATCTCGATTAACATATCCAAGGTAGGTGATAGGCACGTCAGTCACCATTGCTTTTCCAGTAATGCTCCATTCAGTTTGACTCGGCAAGTTCTTTCCCGTTAGTTCACACTCTCCAGTCTGGTGGGTTTTGGCTGAGGTATGTGGTTCCTTAGCACGCGAGTCTAGGGTTGGTCGTTTACCCTCAAACAGGGAGGGATTGAAAGCGGCGGCAACACACGTTTCGATAGTGCCGACAGAGGTAGGCATTCGATTGAGGCC